>CAZFRT010000006.1:0-23908 GCA_964521455.1 uncultured Azospirillum sp. | reverse complement strand
ATTTTGAATTTTATGCCCTGCATTTTGCCTATTTTGACAATCAAGGCGATTTCTTTAGTTCAAAGTCGAAATAACTTGCAAACGATGAAATTGGAAAGTTTGTTATATCTGTTTGGTGTGGTTGTTTCTTTTCTTACAATTGCCTCCGCATTGGTTTTTCTTCGCCTTCAAGGGGAATATGTCGGTTGGGGTTTTCAGTTGCAATCTCCGGTTTTTGTCGCAATTATGTTGGGAATTTTTATCGTTATTTTCCTGATGTTGCTGGATGTGATTAATGTAAAGCCTTTGTTTGCCGATGAGTTTGGGCGGATATCTTTGTCGCAAAGAAAATTCAATGCTTTTTTGACCGGATTTTTTGCGGTTTTAATTGCTAGTCCTTGTACTGCTCCTTTTATGGGAATTGCCGTCGGTTATACCTTGTCTCAGCCAATTTATGTTTATTATCCGGTTTTTCTGTCTCTGGGATTGGGATATGCTTTGCCGTTTACTCTGATCGGATTTTTTCCTCGTCTTTTAAGTCGATTGTTGCCTAAGCCCGGAAAATGGATGGTTACATTAAAAAAAGTTTTTGCTATTCCGGTGTTTTTGACCTGTGTTTGGTTGCTTTGGGTGTTAAACAGTCAGGTTCGTGTGGTGTTTGTTCATCAGGAAAAAAATGTTTCTTCCTTAAATTGGGAAGTTTATGATATTTCCAAAGTATCTTCCTTGGTGGCGGCCGGAGAACCTGTTTTTATTGATTTTACGGCAAAGTGGTGCATTACCTGTTTGGCTAACGAACGTATGGCTTTGGAAACAGAACGTTTTCATTCTTTAATCAAAAGCAAGAAAATTCATATTTTTAAGGCAGATTGGACCAATGACGACGAAAATGTTACTAAAGCATTGGAAATGTACGGCAGAAGCAGTATTCCTCTCTATGTTTATTATAACGGAAAGGATGGGAAATATGTCATCCTTCCTCAACTTCTGACATCGGGAATTATTGAAGAATATTTAAAATAAGAAAAGGACCTGTAAAGGTCCTTTTCTTTGATGTTTGGAAAATTATTTTCCAAATATTCCGAATTCTTTGATGCGGTCTTTTACTCCGCCGACAACATTATTTAAATTTTCTTCAGCAACACCTTTTAAGTCGGAAATTTTGCTGTCAACAATGGTTTTTGACGCTGTACTTAAGATCTTGCTAACGATTTTTGAAATGGTTGCAGAAATGCTTTCTCCTGATTTTTGTTTTTCTTTACCAATGTCAGTCATGTGAATGGTCGGGAGTTTTGCAGAGACTGATGCTTTATGGTCTTTTAATCCGGTTACAGCCTGAATTTCTCCGCCTTCGATCAATAAATCTTTAATAATGATTTTTTTGCCGCCGTCTTCTGTTTTTGGAGCTTTTTCTGTTTTAGCTTCGGTTTCTTTTTTATCAGATGGTTTGGAAGCTGTATTCTTAGCTATGTTTTTTTGAATTTCGGAAATATTGTTTTGAGTTAAAGACAGCATTTCATAAGTGATAACCGGTTTGCTTACTTTAACACTGTCGATGATAATCGTGTCTTCGGTAATACTCTTAATATCAACTTTAACAGATACTCCGTCCAAACTGAAAACATAAGGAGTGGAATAGTTTTTAGGGTTGGCTACGGTAATTTTTTTGATTTCGCCTTCGCCTGAGGTGATTTTTAATTTAAAACCTTCCAGATTTACATCTGTTCCTGTAATTTCACTTCCGTATTTGTGAACGATTTTTTTTACAATGCTTTCAAAAGATGGGGTGAAGTAGTAAAAACCGGCAAAAACCGCAACGACAGCCCCCAGAAAGATATATTTCTTTTTCATGTTTATTATCCTTTCAGTTGATGATAGCGTGAGTTTATATAGTTTTTTGTATTTTGTACAATGGTTTCTTGTAATTTTTTATCAGAATTATGTTTGCTTAAAAGTGTAAAAAAGCTGTCGAAGGGAGACGTATCTCGTAAAAACTTGAAAGAAGAAGCGTAATTTATGTCAAAAATCCAACATAATATACTGATAATTCGGTCGGCCAGCGAGCAGACTTCTTTGGTCGGAATAACTTTTTGTTGCAAAAAATAGTTTAGGATATGTGGAGATAATCCCTTGTTAACATTTTCAGGTGCAACGTTGTCGTAAATGAGCTTGTAATATTCCTCAGATTTTCTATTAAAAAGATAAAGATTGGCAATTTTATCGGCATCTCTGATTAAAAAAGCGATTTGTTCAACTTCTTTTTGTAATTCTTTGTTTTTTATTTGTCGGTATTCATTATCGTCATACAGTTCCTCAATCATATGTCCGTGGTGCTTTATGGATAATGTTATCCTGATATCATTATATTCAGTGAGATTTTTAAGAATTTCACTTCCGAGGATGCCGTGGTCGGAATGATTATCGGTGCTGGTATGAGTTATTGTGATTTCAGAGAAACGCCCGATGTCGTGTAACAAAACAGCCGTCAGAGCTTTTTTTTTCAATATTTCTGAATACTTATTAAAACAAGGCTCATGTTTTAGGATAAAACACCCTGCTCCATAGACTTGTAACGAATGAACAAGTTTTTCTTGAGCATAAAGCGAAAGAAGAGGACTGTCTTGAACAGTTTCGACACATTTTTGATAATGTTTCTGCAAAAGTTTCTTTTCTTGTTCCAGCATATTTTCTCTCCTATTCCTTGTGCAAGATATTCGGAAAAAGTTCATTTTTATTAAAAGCAAAAAGAGCATCAACAAGTTTATGTTGGAGCATAAACAAGAGATACTCTTTTTGTATTGGTCGGGAAGCAACATGGAAAATCTTTGTGATTAGCATACAATAAAGTATGTCCAAGCCCTCCCCGATATATTAAAATCAACAAATCCGGCTTAAAAGCTCAAAATAACCATATATATCGGGTTATCAGATTTGTTGATGATGCTGTTTAATACAAAGAGAAAATCTCTGTATAAATAAACGGAATAAATGTAAACAGCATCAACAGACTTATACGTTCAGATAATTATATAAAAACTATTCATAGTAATATTACGGGTATCAGTATTTGTCAAGTCGTATTAATGTTACTTTTTTCCTCAATGATGCAAAAAACGCTTGCAAAAAAAAACAATGAGGGGTATATTCCGCTCTGTTCCGTATTGGTTAACGGGTGCGTAGCTCAGTTGGTAGAGCAACTGACTCTTAATCAGTGGGTCTGGGGTTCGAACCCCCACGCGCCTACCATTAGAAAGAAAACCGAGGATTGTTAAATGTCCTCGGTTTTTGTTTGGTGTAAAAGGGGTTCGAACCCTTCGGGTTCGGTCTGGTTCGTAAGCTCGTTTCACTCACTAACTCACTGTGGGCACTCCATTTGTAACGCTTGTATCGCGGCGTTGACACTCGCTCTCAAGCTAACAAATTGTCGCCTGTCGTTAAAAAATAACCGTTTAAGGTTATTTTTTTGCCTCCAGCCCCACGCACCTACCATTAGAAAGAAAACCGAGGATTGTTAAATGTCCTCGGTTTTTAATTTTCTCTTAAGTACTATATGTTATATTGTACTTAGTTTTAACCTTGGGAGGTAAATATGTTTAAAAAAATTTTGGCTGTAGCTTTCTGTGTCAGTTGCTTAGGCACGACATCAGCATTAGCTGCCGATGAATATAAAAAGTGTCTTGATGAAAATTATATGTCTGATTACGGAATGACAACTTGTAACAATCAGGAATATGATCGGAAATTTCAAGTTGCTAAAAAAATTATTAAACAACTTGCCGGATCTCCTTATTATCAGGGATGGGTTTCCGGAAACATTGGACCGGAAAAACAGGCTGATGATCTTATTTCCCAATGGGAACGATATATTAATTATTTTTGCAATTTTTACGGTTATGTGTTTACACAGGGCGAAGGAACCATTTATCAATTGCAAATGGCTCAATGCCGAGTTAATGAGGTTAACTATCTTATTGACAGGCTTAATTTTATAAAAAAAGTTTATGATCAAAATTAATTCAGAGGCTCCGGTTGCGGAGCTTCTTTTTTATATGGCAGATAAAAATAAAAACAGCTTCCTTTTCCAGGTTCTGATTCAACTTCAATTTTAGAGTTCATCAATTCTGTCAGTTTTTTTACAATAAACAAACCTAATCCGGCACCGGATTTTTTACATTCATACTTTTGTTGGCATTGGTAAAATTCTTCAAAAATTTTCTTTTGTTCTTCTTCTGATATTCCGTCTCCGTTATCAATCACGATAATTTTTAAAGAATCATGTTCTGGACAGCATCCTAAAACAATTTTATTTTTTGTATATTTGAAAGCATTGCTTATCAGATTACGGATTATTCTTTCTACAAACATCGGATCGCCAAAAACTTCTTTATGACATGGAATATAGCAGTAATCTATTTTTTTATTTCGGGCAATTTCGGAAAATTCCAGATTTAAAGATTTAATCAACTCATCCAGATTAAAGTATCCAGGATGATATGCCATTCCTCCTGATTCAATTTTAGATATATCCAGCAGATTGTCCAACATGGTATAAAGATTATCGGCGGCAGCGTTTATTTTTTCAACAAGCAATTGCTGTCTTTCAGGCAATTGTTCTTCGGATAAAGTACTGATAAATATTTTCAGAGCCTGCATGGGTTGTCTTAAATCGTGACTGGCCTGAGCCAGAAAATAAGATTTTGCCTTGTTTTGTTCTTCAACCTGTTGTAGGGTCTTTTCGGAAATTTCCAATTGTTTTGTTGTCTTTTTTAATTGTTCGGATAAATTTTCATTCTCGGTAATATCCCACAAACAGACTGCGGCAATGTTTCCTTTCGGGTAGACGCTTGCAATATAGTTTCGGGATTTAAACGACATTCTAAAGCTGTCCATTGTTCCTTTTTTTAAGACATCGACAGTTTCTTTTATTAATTCCGAGGCTTCTTTTTCAGGCATAAAGTCTGACAGATATTTCCCTTCCAGACAAGAGCGACTGAGTACATGGCTGCAACGGATATTGGCATAATGTATCAGACCATCTTTATCTAAAAGAAGGAATATATTTGTGGAGATATCCAGAAGAAAGAGTTTGTCGTCTATGTTTTTATCCATTTATGAAACTTTAAATCATATAGTTAAACAACTGTCTTCCCGTATCAAATGGTATTTTGAAATACCATCCGTCATACAAAAAGGTGTTATTTTCTATATAATCACTGATTTCAGAAGTTGGAAGGTTGTTTGACGATAATTTTATTTCAGCCCAATAATCATTTTCTGCTTGCAAAAGGTGTAAATTGACGATTAATCCGTCAAATGTGGTTATTTTATACGTTTTTTGCAAAGGATACAGTGTATTATCAAAATTTTGTGCTGAGATTACTTTTTCAGCACTTACATAATTTAAGCTTTGCAACAACAGTTCGGTATTTACATTTTTTAGGGTTTTATTTTCTAAAAGTGTGTAAAAAGGCTGATTTTCGTTATTCCTTTTCAAAGTGAAAGTTTTTTCTGCATCTATAACTTCAATTTGTTTGATTTGAGTTGGAGAAAGTTGCAATATCGGTTGTTGAAGCCATGAATATATATTTTCAGGAAAATAGTAATTTCCTGTGATCAGAAAAAGTTTTTCAGGGGTCGAAGCATCCGCACCAATGTAGTAAACTCCTCTGTCTTCCATGTTCCCGATTAATACACTGTTTAACAATTGATTGTCTTTTGTTAAGACATCAATTGTGACTGCGTTTTGAAGAAAATGAGGTATTTGTATTTGTTCTTGATTAACCGGACGATAATATTTAGATGAGACAAAATTATTGAACAACAGGTTCAACAACGGGTAATTGGCATAGTAATAATCTTCATTTTTGACTCGCCACAAATTGTCTTCCAGTACTAAAGATAAAGTATCTTCATTTTTATGTATTAAAATTGAGCCGATATTATTAATCTGAGTGTATGTTTGGGCAAAAACCAGTTCTCCGGAGCTTTTTTTGTAGGTGTTTTTGCTGCTGTAATATAAAGCTGTTGCGGCAAATAACAAACTGATAAAACTTAAAACAGCCGCGGATTTCAGAAATTTAGCGTTCATTTATCTGCTCCGTAATTTTTCGTTGTTGGATATGAGTGTAAAGCAGCCAGAAAAGAGAGATTGCAAAAATCAGCAGTATCGGAAATACAATTGTATTCAAGATAATGATTTTGTTGATGCTTTTTTCCTGTTCTTTTTTGATTTTATAATCAAGTTCTTTAATTTTATTTTGTTTTTGATTTACGTCTTGCCGGAGTTTTTCTTGATGCTCCAGCATTTTCATTGATACTCCCTGCCCTAAGGCTTCAATGTTGCGGGAAAGTAAATCCGATTGTTTTTCCGCAGTTGTCAGTTCTTGTTGTGTTTGGTTGTATTCTTGAGCATATTGAGCAAATATTTCGCCGTGAATCCGGTCTCCGATACCGCCTTCTGAAGCCAACAACTTTTTAGTATGAAGATTTAACAGTGTTTCGTTTCCAGTCAGATAATCAATGGCTCTCAATACAAAATTTCCGTTATCGTTTTGCGGAATAATGCCGTAATATTCATTATTTTCAGTTTGTTCCGTATCAGCCCAGTTCTCATTGGCAAGCATATCCGTATCGGCAACAACAATAATCGTGGATGGTAGAGCCGAGAAAGCTATGTAAGGCAACATGTTTTTTTCGTATGGTGTGTTTTCCAAGATATTGTTGTTAAAGACGGAGCTGAATTTCCCCATGACCTGATAAGCCAAGGTATGTTGAGTATTATCTTGATTATACAAGGTCAGAATATTAGCTTTGTCTGAAAATTTGGCTATATGGGCTTCTATATTTCCACCTTGAGGCGACGTGGTTACAAGCGGCGTTATTTCAATATCCTCAGACGGAACAGGATTTAAAATTCCGGCAGTTTTTAAATGCAAATTTGACACCCCTTCGGTGACAGGATTGTCTTTGTTGAGAAAATCTTCGGGAATATTCATCCAGAGATAATAGTTTTTCAGTTGGGTATTTTGGTTGTTAATTAAGGTCATTTCACTTAATTTAACATCTCCGGCAAGAAGGTCTTTACTGTATGAAACACCCCAATTATGCAATAAAACATCAATATCTGGCTCTGAAATATTTGCGGATCCCTTTATTTCCGCTTCTTTTTCAGAGAAAGGATCCAAAAACATCAAGATTTTTCCGCCGCGAAGGACAAATTGATCCAGACTGTAAGTAAAAATGTTATTTAGCTTTTGTGGATTAACAATTACTAATACGTTTATATCTGTTGGGATTTGCGGTGTGCGAGAAGATATCTCAACCAAATTGTAGTTATCGGACAGTAGTTTTACAACAGCCCAATCGGCAGATTTCTTTGTTCCGTAACTCTTATCTGTCAACGGAAGACCTTCGTAAACAAGTCCGACTTTTTGTCTTTGCGGGTTGTTTATTTTATAAATAATTCGGCTGATGTCATTTTCGAGTAAAGAACGGCGTTCCTGAACAAAATTAGGGATTGAGTATTTATCTCCAGCATCGTTGGAGATCTCAGCACCAAAATACAGATTAATTTGTCCGTTGTTATCTAAAATAGGTTTAAGACCTGCCGCTTTGGCGTCTTTTTCAATTGCGGAATAAGGTTCCGGATCTTTAATTTCAAGAGTGATTTTACCGGCAGAAGCTTTTTGATATTTGTTGAAAAAACGTAAAACGAAGCGGGCATAATCGGCATAGCCCGGATATTCTTCCGATAAGCCGGAAGATAAATATATTTTAATGAATATAGGTTCTTTTATTTCTTGAATAATTTTTTCGGAAGCTTTTGATAATGTATATTTCCGGTCAGATGTGAAATCAGCTTTATTGTCTCCCCAAAACAAGCTACTGCCTAAGTTTATAAAGATAAAAGACAGAAGAAGCATGGTTGTAAAAAGAATTAAAATATAAATTTTGGTGTTTTTCATATCTTTGTGTCCTTAGCTTCTTTTATATTCAATAACAAAAACATTGAGCCATAGGGTGAGAACAATAGTGCTGATAAAATAGATGATATTGTCAATTCCGATTTGACCACTGATAAAACTTTGAAAATGTACCACATAATTTAAAGACTGCCCTTCTCCGCTCATTGAAAGATGTGAAATTTTGGAAACGGCCGAAATAATAAAGTTGAAATTTGTTTCCATAAATCCCCAAGAAACAAGTACGGAAATAAGATATGCAATAACGGCGTTGCCGCTAAATGCGGAAATGGTACAGCCGAAAGCACAGAATGTTGCTGCTGTTAAAAAACAACCGACATAACCCGAAAAAACATTAACATTATCAACAGAAGTAAGAAGATTAGTGTAAATCCACAGCGGAAATGTAAACGCCAGCAAAAGGAGGCAGAAAGAAACAGCGGCACAGTATTTTCCCAAAACCAGAATTGTATAATCAATCGGTTGTGTCAGGATATATTCCAGTGTTCCGGATTTTCGTTCATCCGCCCACAAACGCATGGTTACGGCAGGAATCAAAATGGTTAATATCTGCGGCTGAAACAAAAAGAATGAGACTAAATCGGAATTATTTAAAAAGAAAAAATAACCAGAATAAAAAGTCCCTATCATAGAGAGAATCATATATACCGACATAATGAAATAAGCCGTATGAGTTCTAAAATAACTTTTAAATTCCTTAAAAAACACACTGGCAAACTGTCTGTTCATTTTTAGAACTCCTCACTGGTTATTTTTCGGAAGGCTGATGCCATATCATTATCTATGCTGATTTTTTTGAGTTCCCGCGGGGTTGTGTCACGGATAAGCTTCCCTTTATTTAAGAGCAAAACCCGTGTGGATATGGCCTCCACTTCCTCCATAATATGCGTGGATATGATAACAATGCCGTTTTTACCGTATTCTCTGATAAAACTGCGTATCTCCAGCTTTTGGTTCGGATCAAGTCCCTCCGTCGGTTCATCCAAAATCAGAATCTTGGGGCGATGAATTAATGCTCCGGCAATGCCGACCCGGCGTTTAAACCCTTTGGAAAGAGTTTCTATCCGTTGATTGACAACTTCGGTTAAATGCAAATAGGCGGACAATTCTTTAAAGTTATTCACAAACTCTTGATGAGGAATTTTCCATAAATCGGCTGAAAATTTAATAAATTCATAAACGGTCATTTCCGGATACAGAGGACAGTTTTCCGGAATATATCCGATTTTTTGCAATGCTTTAGTGCGGGAAGTTTCAATATTATGCCCGAAAATGGTGCAGCTCCCCTCATCCGCGTCAAGATACCCCGTTAACAGCCTCATCAGTGTTGTTTTTCCGGCTCCGTTAGGTCCGAGCAGGCAAACGACTTCACCTTTATTTATGCAAAAATTTATGTTATTTACGGCAGAAATACGGCCAAAGCGTTTGGATAAATTTTTTGCGACAATCATAATTTACATCCGATCTGTGTTATAACGCCTTTATTCTAACAAATAATTTTTAAATTTTAACAATTATTTTTATTTTTCAAAATGTTTGATGACAAAATTTTTATTTTACATTATTTATATACATATAATTACTTTAAATGGAGTTGATAAGTGCAGGAAGTATATTCTAAAGATGAAGCAAAATCGTTGAGTGTTGGTTTATACGTCGTCTTGGCGATTTTATGTGTCATCGGCTATTTTGTTTTCAGAGACAGTAAAGTTAAACACGTTGATGACGGAGAGTATTATTCTCTGAACGCACGTTTCGGACGGACAGACGGTCTGATGGTCGGTGATAAAGTGCGTTTGGCGGGAATGACAATCGGGCGTGTGGTTAAAGCCAAACTTGATGATCATTTTAAAGCTATTCTTACTTTAGAAATTAAAGAAGACATTAAAATTCCGGATGACAGCAGTGCTTCCATTGTCAGTTCGGGATTGATGGGCGGAAAATATATTGAAATCGAGCCGGGCGGTTCTGAAGACTACATTCCTATCGGCGGAGAATTTTCTTATACTCAGGATGCCATGGTCGTTGAAGAACTTTTGGATCGAATTGTCAGTATTGGTAAAGCTAACCGCAATCCAAAGAGTTCAAAAACGGCCGAGCCGGTAAAATAAAATGTTTTGATTTGTGAAGAATTATTTTAAGGAGAGATTAATGAATAAAAAGCCTGTAGAAACCATAATGGGAATTGTTGTCGTTATTGTTGCGGCATTTTTTCTCTTTTTTGCATATAAGGTTTCAGATTTGCAAGTCGTTAAAGGGTACAATATTTCGGCTAAATTTCTTAAGGTCGGAGGTTTGACAACCGGATCCGACGTGCGTATTAACGGTATTAAAGTCGGTACGGTTATCGGACAAAAACTGGATAACACCGATTATATTGCGGATGTCGAAATGAGTATCGCTTCTAATGTAAAATTGCCAAAAGACAGTGTGGCCATTATCGCCGGAGACGGTTTTATCGGAGATAAATTTATTAAAATTGAACCGGGAAAAAGTTCTGAATTTCTGGTCGATGGTGATGTCTTGGCCAACACGAAAGATTTCAAGACTTTGGAAGATATGGTCGGAGAAATTATCTTTATGGTGACAGATAATGGCGAAAGTAAATAAGCTTTTATTATCTCTTCTTTGCTCCTCTCTGTTGAGTTCCGTGGCCAAAGCGGCAGAAATTGACATGAATACTGCCCAGATGCAGGCTATGGATAAAATTACCGGACGAGTAAGTCTGATAGATGTTCCCGTTAACGGAGAGGTTAAATTTGGAAGTTTTTCTATCGTTGTTCGTGCTTGCAAAAGCAGACCTCCTGAAGAGACTCCTGAAAATTATGCGTTTGTTGATGTGGCAGACGAAACGTTGAACGGAGAGCAACTTAACATATTCAAAGGTTGGATGTTGTCTTCAACTCCGGCGTTAAATGCCGTGGAGCATCCTATTTATGATGTATGGTTGCTTAAATGTACAAACTCTAATGTGGATAAAAGCCGTTTATTGTCTGCTGAGCAACTGAGCCTTCGCGATGAAATGCCGAAAAAAGTTCCGGAACAGGTTGTAAAAGCCCCTGCTCCCGTTACTGAAGAAGTTTCAGAATCTGTTTCAGAAGAGCTTTCTGCCATGGAAGAAGTTCCAGTAGAAACAGTCGCAGAATCGAAAAAGATTGAAAATATTGATGAGGTACAACAATCATCTGAAGTGACTGAAGCTGCAACAGAAGAAACTCAGGTTTCAGAAGACGGAGCCCCTACTTCATTGATTAATTTACCGACAGATACGGAAACTTCGGCAGAAAATGTTTCTCAGGAACTCTCTGATGAAAAGCCGACAACAATAGAATCCGTTGAAAATACGGAGAAAAAAATTGATGCAACTGCTGAACCGACAATTGAACAAGATGTTGCAATTGTAGGGGATATTCCTATTGTTGAGGTTGAGGAAGAAACTACACCGACACCTTTACTCCCAACTGAATCAAATGATGAGATTTCAGAGGATGGTCAATTTATTGATTTAAGTTCTGAAGCCGGGAGTTTTGATACATCGGAAACTGATGAATTAAAAGTTGAAGCTTTAACCATAGACTAATTGACGAATCGATTAAACTTAAAAGCAATATTTTTATAAAAATATTGCTTTTTTTGTTATAAAGACATGGATAAGTTGTATTTCATCAAAACACATCGACAAATACTTGCGAATCTTAAAAAAATATGAAATGATACGGGTGGATTAAAAAAACTGAGAGGACAAATGACTAACAATTTATTAATCATTGATGTTCAAAAAGGTTTTATTAACGAACATACAGAGCATCTTCCCAATAAAATTGAAAATCTTCAAGAACAATATGAAAATATTTATGTCGTTCAGTTTGTAAATTTGAGCAACTCCCTCTTTCGTTCTCAGTTGCACTGGGATAATTTTAATTTGAATTCTGAAGAAACAAAGTCGGCTTTTCAGCTTAAACCTCATGTAAAAACATATCAAAAATATTCTTACGGTATTCCGCATTGTGTTCTGGACGATATGCACAATGATGATGTCAGTTCTGTAGATGTTTGCGGTATTTCCACAGATGCTTGTATTCTAAAAGCGGCTATGGATCTTTTTGATGAAAAGATTGTTCCGAGAATATTGACAGAGTATTGTGCTTGTTATCACGGTAAAGAAAAACATCGTCAGGCATTGAAATTTTTAGAAAGTCTGATCGGTTCGGAAAATATTATTAAATCCAAGTAACTTTCTGATTGTTTTTATTGATTACAAGCGATACTATCCTGATATGTTTTATCATTAGGAGGAGTTGCACCTATGAGTGAAAAGATAGATGTCAGTTTTGTGATGACCGTTTATAACAAAGAATATTACCTTCCATCGGTTTTGAAGGCTTTGCTCAATCAAAGCGGTTTGAAAAATCCTGAATTTATTTTTGTGGATGATCTTTCCAAGGATAAGTCTGTTGAGATTATCCGAGAATATACAAAAGATGTTCCTAATGTTAAAATTATTGCCAATAAAGATAATAAAGGTATTAGCGTTCGCATTAATCAGGGAATTGAAGCGGCTGAAGGAGAATATGTCCGCATGTTGGACTCTGATGATATTTTTCCGTTGGATTCAACCGAAAAGATGTTGGAGCTGGCTAAAAAACATAATGCAGATATGGTTTACGGCTGTTTTACCAAAACCGGAAAAGAACCTCAAGAATTAGAAGCTGAACACTTAGAACCTTTCTCATACAAATATTATCCGGATGCTTTATTTGCCGTTTTGAACGGACGTTATACTCGTATGGGGCAGTTAATCAAGACTGATGTTCTAAAAAAAGCCAAAGGTGCGGATGAAAGAGTATTTATTCAAGATGAGACCATTCCTTTGCGGGCAGCTATTCATGCCGACGGAATTATAAAAATGACTGCAAATGTTGTGTTGGTTCCAAAAGAAATCGGTAATTTTTCAGGAAATAAAATCCAATTGGACAACGATCGTTTTATGGCTTACTGCTACACTATTTTGGATAATCCCTCTTTGCCAAACAAAGCGTTAAAACTTATGTATAAAAGAGCCGTGTCCGCTTATTGGAAATATGTTAAGAAAACAAGATGTTGTCCTTATCTTTCAAAGATTTTTGCCATTTATCTGGGGAATAAGCTAAAACCACAATTACCCAACATTGCTTATTTGAATGAAATGAAAGATGAATTTTTATCTTTACCGAATATTCGCAGAATTAAGCTTTAGAAAGAGATAAACGTCTTAATTGCATTTGACGCAACACAGCGTTGTTTTCAAAACAGTTGTCGAGGGCATTTATTTCAGCCAAACAGGAAGCTAAAGAGTTATTTCCATGAACATGTTTGACTTTAAATCCTTGTTTGTGTGCCATACGTAAATTGGCTTTACTGTCATCAATCAAATAAGAACGAGAGGCATCAATATTATATTTTTCGCAAAGTTCCTGCCAAGCAGCTTTGTCACATTTAGTACGGAACTTGACATCATCAACTCCGCAAAAGATGACATTGTCTTTAAATTCATCACCAACCACCCTGCTCCATACCCGACGGGCTACAGAACTTAATCCGTCGCTCCAAATTATAATTTTATTATTTTTTACCGTTTGCCGAAGCGTTTCGCAAAGTTGTTTATCATGAGGGATGGACTGATATTTCAAATTATCAGAAATTCTCGTAATGATGCGGTCAAATTCTCTTTCATTACGGCTCATGTGGCGAATATATTGGAACAAACCGTGCGATCCGGATTTTTTGAAATCAACAATACTTTTAAGGATGTTATAACGATTAGGTCTCAAGTGACGAAGAGATTTTGCCACTTGCAAAATAAACCCGGCATAAAACTTTCGATTGGAATATTTATTTAAAACGCCATCCACATCTATTATAACAACTTTATTTTTCATACTCATATCCTTTTTTAGACATAATAGCCTAAAAAAGATGTTTAATCAATAAAGATATTGTATTTTTTTTACAAAATGCAGCATCTTAATCTTCTGTTACACAGTCGTCGCCATTGAATGAATAGTTTACAACAACATTGTTCACAATAGTGAAAGATGTTTTGCAATAATAAGTATTTTGCTGGTTGTCAGGAAAGCCGTAATTCGGAGTTTCTATAGCCGGATAGTAAATTTCGCTGCCTGCATAAGGTTCCGTATCTCCGCCAATCGGCTGATTTTGTGTTTGGATGTAGGTTACCACGGTTTCGTTCGGTGTTACATTTAAAACATTATCCGGTTCACCCCATGAGTAATATAACGCCTCTTGACTTACGCCCATCCATTTTTGCATGGATTGGTCATAGTTTCCGCTTGAGGTACAACCGGTTAAAAACATTATGCAGAGTAAAAGAATCATTTTACATATCCTCATTTGAAAAAAGTTTAAGGAATATGTAATTTTGTTTTAGTCCGATACAACCTAATCTATAGTTTTATTTCGGGAAGTTTTTTCTTTAATTTTGCCAATGCCGTATAATCAATTTTTATCTTCAAAAAGATTTGCTCTCCCTGAAGATTTTTTTCTTTAACATCAGCATTTTGATAAATCCAAGACAGCAGTTTTCCGTCTGCTGCAGGGATTTTTATTTCTATTTGTCTGTGAGATGAGGACAGCTTATCGTCAATCAATTGAAGAAAAGACAAGCATCCCTCACCGCTGACTGCGGAAAGCGGAATAATATTTGAGTTACGCGTAGCAGTTTCCAATAAAGTTTTTTTATCCGTATCGGAGAGCAAGTCAATTTTGTTTTGGACTTCAATGTAATTTTCTTTGTGCTCAATTTCTTTTAAACCGAGGTTATCCAAAACTTCGAGAACATCTTTTTTTTGTTCCAAGGTGTCCGGATTAGCAATGTCCCGTACATTTACCACAATATCCGCCTCCAAAACTTCTTCAAGCGTGGCTCGGAAAGACATGATTAATTCATGCGGCAAATCAGAAATGAACCCAACCGTATCAGAGAGTATAACCTCTCTTCCCGACGGAAGTTTTATTCTTCGCATTGTCGGATCAAGTGTGGCAAAAAGCAAATTTTTAGCAAAAACATCTGCCTTAGAAAGATAATTGAACAAAGTTGATTTTCCGGCATTGGTATATCCTACCAATGCCACTACCGGATAAGGAACTTTTTTACGGGCACTCCTTTGCAACTCTCGGGTTTGTTTTACTTTCTGCAATTCTTTTTTTATCCGGACAATTTTATCGTCGATAATACGCCTGTCCAGTTCTATCTGTGTTTCTCCCGGACCGCCAAGGAATCCGGCTCCGCCTCTTTGACGTTCAAGATGCGTCCAACTGCGGACAAGCCGAGATCTTTGATAAGTTAAGTGAGCCAGTTCGACTTGTAAGCTACCTTCCTTGGTCTTTGCTCTTTCGCCAAAAATTTCCAAGATTAGAGCTGTTCGGTCGATGACTTTACAGTTTAGCTTTTTTTCCAAATTCCTTTGTTGTATAGGTGTGATTTTGGCATCAATAATAACCAAATCTATTTTTTGTTCGGAGATTACAGAGGAAATTTTATCAATAAATCCCTGAGCAAAGAATGTGGCAGGTTTTATATTTCGCAGCTTTACAATTTCTCGATGAGCGACATCCAGATTAATAGCTAAAGCCAATCCGCAAGCTTCTTCAAGTCGTGCTTCGGGAGAAAGTCTGACATCAGAATCAACAATATCCGGAAAAACGACACAAGCTTTGTTTCGAGAATGTTTATTTAATTCAATATGCGACAATACTTATTCTTCAGGAATAGCTATATCAATCGGCGTACTCGGCATAATGGTTGATATTGCGTGCTTATAAATGAGCTGAGTATGCCCATCTCTTCTTAAAAGCAAAGAAAAACTGTCAAACCAAGTAATCAGTCCTTGAAGTTTTACACCATTTACCAAAAAAACAGTAACAGACACTTTGTTCTTTCTAATATCATTTAAAAAATCGTCCTGAACATTTTGTGACATAGGTAATATCCTTTTATTTTTAATTAATTTTATGATTACAGTTAAACCTATTTTGCTTTATTAGTAAAGCATTGATTGTAACAAGGGGATAAATTCAGCTAAAGATTCAAGCTTGTAGTCCGCTTTTATGCCTCGATATGCTTTTCCGCTTTTTATGATAACGCAGGTACAATTCCAAACTTTGGCCATTTTTATATCGGTCGGAGAATCTCCCACCACCAGAATTTCGTCGCTTTGAGGAATTTTATTGTCGAACAATGCCTGACATGGTTCAGCCGCCGGTTTATCAATAGAACATTCTCCGGCACCGCTGATTTTATAAAAATAATTATTCCACCCCAAATATTCCACTTCTTGTTTCAGCAGTTCGCTTTTTTTGTTGCTGAGAATATAACATTTTAAACCGTTTTTTTTACAAAACTGGATGACTTTCTCCGCTGAAGGAAAGCTTTCAATGAGTTCCAGATGATGTTCCTTTGCATAGCCATAAAATATTTTTTTAGCCTGTTCACAATATTTTTTTCCGAAAATAGCGGCAAACACACCTTGTCCGTTACATTTTGAAGCAATATGACGAATTTTATCGTATGAGATTGATGGCCTGTTCAGTTTCTCAAATGTATAATTAAATGTTTTTTCCAAGAACGGTACGGTATTTACCAAAGTTCCGTCCCAGTCAAATACGATATATTTTATCATTGCTCCTCGTTATGAAAATAATTTTTCGGCTTTTTTAATGTATTTTGATGTTACAAACAATATCAAAACATCTCCCGCGGACAAATGTGTTTTATCAATATCGTAGAAAACTTCATTACCTCGGACTATGGCACAAATTTTACTGCTGCTTGGCAAATCCAGTTCCGCAATTGTCTTACCGATATTGCGACTTTCTTCATCAATTTTTATTTCCCATATTTCACCAAAACCACGACCAAGAGAATAAGCATTGCAGATTTTAGCTTTGCGGAGTTCTTGCAAAATGGAAGAAATTGTTACCGTTGAACGATCAATAATGATATTGTCGCCAATATTATCAATCAGGTTGTCATACGAGCGGGAGTTGACCAGTGTTATGGTTGAAGACACTCCGTTTTTCTTTGCTAAAAGAGAGGCTAAAAGATTATCCTTGTCTCTTCGCGTAATGGCTATAGTTGCATCGGTGTTTTCGATACCTGCTTCGCTCAACAGCGTATCACTCATCATTTCTCCGTATAAAACAATAGTATCGTTTAATTTGTCAGCTAATCTGCGAGCAGAATAGTCATCATTGTCAATGATCTTGCAACTCAGGATGTTGTCATTATTTTCCAGGCTTTGAGCGATATAATATGTTATGTCGTTATCACCAAAAATAATTATCTTTTCGTTGGCGTTGTGTTCCATTCCGAAATCATGAATCATACCGTCAATTTTATCTTCAGTCACTAATAAGTAAAGCGTGTCTTCCGGTAAAATCTCGTCTTCACCTGTCGGCAAAAAATGTTTTCCGTTTCTGACAATACAGACAAAAGCAACATCCAACTCAGGAGCTATTCTTTCCAAATGGAACAGAGGTGTTTTAATTAAAGGACATTTTTCCGGGCAACGGAACGAAATTAAAAATAATTTTCTGCCTGCTAATGGCAACACCTGAGATGTTCCCGGAATTTTTAATATGTCAATAATAGCATTGGCTATTGCGATATCCGGAGAAATAATCAAATCTATAGGGATGTTGTTTTCATTGTACAAGGTAATATATTCCGGATCCAGAAAACCTTGAGAATCTATACGGGCAATTCTTTTTTGAATATTAAACAAAGAATAAGCTACCTGACAGGCAATCATATTCACCTCGTCAATATCGGTGGCGGCGATAAGCATATCCGCAGTCTTTGCTTCGGCTTTTTCAAGAATATCGGGATTGGAAACAGAACCGACAATGGTCTGTAAATCAAATTCCTTGGATAACTCTTCCAGTTTGTTGCCGTCTGTGTCAATAACGATAATATCATTATTACCCTGTGTCAGGTATCCGACAATACTTCTTCCGACATTTCCGGCACCGCCGACGATAATTTTCATTATTTTATCCCGCTTGGCTGCAACTGTCAAAATAGCGGTGTATTTCCGCCACAGCCTTTTCAAAATCGTTTATTGCGGTATAATTTTCTCGAAAACGTTTGGCCTCATATAAATTTTTTGAATACCAACAGACATATTTTCTGGAAATTTGAACCGCCATCTTTTCTCCATAATAAGAAACTAATTCTTTAATATGCGTTAACAAGGTTTCTTTTATTTGCGGCACCGGAATTTTTTCAGGAAGTCTTCCAGTTTCCAGATAATCATGAATTTGTGAAATCAGCCAGGGATTGCCTAAAGCCGCCCGCCCGACCATTACGCCGTCAACTTTGGTATAATCCAGCATTTGTTTGGCTTTTTCCGGACCGGTTACATCGCCATTACCGATAACAGGAATGTTTACAGCTTGTTTTACTTCGGCAATAATATCCCAATCAGCCTCACCGGAATAAAAATCGCTGCGGGTGCGGCCATGAACCGTCAGATAAGAAGCTCCGGAGTTTTCGCACATCTTGGCAAATTCGACGGCATTGACGCTGTTATGATCCCAACCCTTACGAAATTTAACGCTAACCATCAGTTTGGTGTTCTTTTTGACGCTTTCAATAATCTTTGAAGCTAAAAGAGTATCCCTCATCAAAGCAGAACCGGAATTGTTATTCACAATCTTTTTAACCGGGCATCCCATATTAATATCTATGGAATACGCTCCAAGTTCTTCGGTTAATTTAGCGGCATCGGCAAAGACGTCGGGGTCTCCGCCGACTAACTGGACAACAACCGGATATGGCTCATCTCTGACATCGGCAATGCGGTAACTTTTGGGATTTTTTCTTTGCATGGCATTAACCGCAGCCATTTCAGACACCATTGTTCCGTTGCCCAATGAAGATACGAGTTTTCTCATCGGCTGATCGGTAATTCCAGCCATCGGGGCAAGGAATACATTACTTTTAAAACCCAAATCAGTTATCATTTTTAAATACTAAAATCAAAGTTGCGGTTAAATTGGTGGAAAAAGTCCAAAACGACTTTATGTTCTGAATTTATGTTTAAGACATAATCATAAATTCCGGTTATTTGCGAAGCTCTCAAGCCGGAAGTGAAATTTCCGCCGAAAGAATATGCCGCATTCGTCTGAACTCCCACCGATCTGTAAAGTTTGGCAACTTTTTCCGGTGTCGGCATGGTTTCAGACAATACTTCCTCAAAGGCAGATTTGTCATTTTCGGAAACATCCGTTATTTTTGCAGTGTTTTTATCATCTTCATCCTGCCAAACATTCTTATTTTGCTGTTTGAGTTGTTCGGACGGTTGGTTTTCGGACAGAAACTTATGTATAGAATAAGACAATGCAGGTTGCAGATAAGATACGGCAAAGCTATTGAGTGAAAATCCGTAGGATGGTTTCTCGGTCTGAAGCGTTTTTTCGTCAGCAGGTACTTGCAGATGTAAATTTTGATTTTTCGCTTTAATATTGTTAACCGATTGAGAAATCTCGGAAGTGATTTTCATAAAGTCAAAATTCAAACTATTTACAGATGCAGATACCATGGCTTATCCGTTTAATTAAGTTTATCCAAAGCTTTAGCCATAATGTAATAAAGCTTTCCGATATCGGCTCCGGAGATAATTGAAAGCAAAATACCGGATCTTTCATTACTTTTGGCTTTGGCAATAAGAGTTTCAAATTCTGCCATGTATTTATTTACCGTGTTGCGGAAATCCAAATTCTTCTCAAATTCATTCCGAACGGCAATAATCTGACTACGGCTCATGGATTTGGAGAGATATCTGACAAAAGCGGCGGTATCCCCGTTGTAATATTTCTTCCACAACTCGTCTTCTGCAGCCGGATTGAAAATTCGGTTAATATCAACAGCGAAAGTTTCCAGCTTTTCAACAATATAAGACGCATCTTTAAGGAAGGTATCCGCCTGAATACTTTCATAGCCGGCAACAAGAGCCTTAATTTTGTTTTCAGCTTTTCCGGACGTATCCGTTAAGACTTTTAACTGCTTGCTGACAATATCATTAAAGCTTACAGATTTCTCAATAATATCCCCGCTCTTGTTATTGAACTCTTCTGTGGCGGAAACAATGGCGTTCATAACATCGTTAACTTTAGTCAGAGTGTCATCCGTTGCGGCAACCAATACGCCGGACTGCTTCAGGAATACTTCTCCCGAAGAGCGGATTTCATTGGAAATACGTTCCGCGTTGGTAGCAATTTCACCAATGGTTGCTCGCAGTTTGTCTCCCGCAGTCTCAAAGTGTTTGGAACTCATTTTGGTTGCATCTTCCAACTGCAAGCTCAGGGTTTTCAGGTTTTCTCCCAAGCCTTTTACTTTGTCATAAGCCTGATTTGCCCGATTAGACAGTTGAATTGATGTGTCATTGAGAACGACGTTGAAGCACTCAACCAACTGTTTGGTGTCTTCGGATATTTTAATCATTTTGTCGCTCTGCTGTGTAATCAAATCATTGATTTCGACAACACCGGTACTGGCTTCGGCGGTAACCGTATTGAAGTTTGCAATATACTGCTGATAATCCTTCATAACCGAACCGACCTTCTGGGTTGATGTTGCAACGGCCAAATCCAAATCCTCCGCAGATTGGCTGAGAGCCATATTTACCTGTTCAACATTCTTGATTGAAACTTTGGAGGCTTTGGCAATATCTTCGCCAACTTTCAGCAGACGGTCGCCCAAAACATCAACTTCATAAGCAATTTTGGTCGAGGTATCAAATACTTTATCCGTATTATCTTTAAACTGAGCATTAATCTCGTTCATCTTAGCGGAAACTTCATTGGCCGTGTCAGAAAGGTATTTATATTGCTGAGCCAAAGAAGCTTCACCTAAACGAGTTTGGGTCGAAACAACGTTCACTATGTCTGTGAGGCTTTCTTTTTGGTGTTCGAAGGTGTCTTTAATCATATCCGCTTGGGCACGAACCTTAACCAAAGCAACATCCATGTTTTTAATCTGGTTATCCAGAGTAACAGCAACATTTTTGGCTTCAGTATTCATTGTCTCGGAAGCGGTGTTTACCTGAGCACAGTTATTAAGAATTGCCGCCGTTGTTTGAGCCCCCTCTTCCCGAATATCTTTAACAATGCCACTGAATTCGGACAAGTTATTCCGGAATGTGTTAATAACCATATTGAGTTTCTCTCCGGCTTCACCGACCAGTTTTTCAAGCGTTTCTTTCTTCTCGGAAATGGAAATGTCAATTTCGGAAAGCCGATCTATT
The DNA here is from genome assembly GCA_964521455.1 of uncultured Azospirillum sp. GTDB lineage: Bacteria > Pseudomonadota > Alphaproteobacteria > RF32 > CAG-239 > JAGAJR01. The sequence continues at coordinate 2,643 of CAZFRT010000006.1, read as the reverse complement.
GACTTCATTGAATTTGAAACAACGGTTTCAGCTCTCTTATTGACGTCTTCTTCCAAAAGAGCCATACGAGCCAAGACTCTGTCGGCACTTTGTTCAATAACGGAAACCTGTTTTTTCAGTGAGCCGCCGATATTGGAGGTGTTTTCAGAGAGTTTGTCGCAAATTTCAAAGAACTCATTCTCTTGATGTTTGAACAGCAGATGAATAGTTTCCGCTTTTTCATCCAATGCCTGAACAACATCCGACACGTATCCCACCGTATTTTCCGCAACAGAATTCAGTAGGGTTGACTGATTTTCAAAAGAAGTCATCAATTCATTAAAGGTTTTATTGGAATTTTCTGTTGATGTTTCTACAAGTTGAGATTGTTGGGAGAGTATTTTGGCAATATTTTCCACACGGTCAGAAACTGTTTGAGACAAAGTTTCAAGCTTTTGGTGCTGTCCGTTCATAATGTCTTCAAATTCCAAAGCCTTTGTCATGGTCTTATTGGTCGAAGCATCAAATTCCGAAGCTTGGATATGTAAGTTATCATTAAGGGCTTTAGCTTTGTTGACAACTTCTTCCGAATATTTGAGAGTTTGTTCCATTTGTCCTTTAAGATTACTTACCGCGTTATCGGCTTCATCGCTGATAATGGCTGCGGCTCGGCTGAGTTCATCAATCTGACGTTTTAACTCGCCTTTGATTTCTTCAATCTTGGTAACAGAACCGGTAATGTGTCGCTGTTGTTGAGCCAGAGAAGCCTCGCCGATTTTGCTCTGAGCTACCACAATGGATGAAGCCTCAACCAATCCGTCAGTGTTTTTCTTCATAGTGTCGGAAACTTCTTTGAAGTTATTGATTGAACTTTCTGTTTCATTACGGATGTTACGGGCTTTATCGCTGATTTCTTCGCTTAACAGTCTTAAGTTTGCGATAATGGCTTCGGCTGATTTATTTATATTATCCCGTTTTTCGGAAATATCTGTGACGACGGCACTTGTCTTATCTTCAGAGAGTTTAGCCGCCTCAGAAAGTTTATCCGTATTTTCTTCCAATACATCAATAACACCGTTAATGTCGGAAACAGCCTTTTCGGAAACAGAGGACAAAATGCTGACTTTGTTTCCGATATTTTCTTCCACGGCATTCATTCTGTCGGCAATAACTTCGGAAACACCGCTCAGCTCCCTGACCTGCATAGTAATGCTTTCTTCAATGCCGCTTGCACGAGCCAAAACTTTGTCGACTTCAATCCCTACTTTTTCACCTTGTTCAGAAATTTTTCCGGTAATATAATCGGCATTCTTACTAAGGCGGTCAATGTGATCCAACACCAACTTGCCTTGCTCTTTCATAATACCGCTGATTTTGCTGACACTACTGTCTAAATCCTGCTGCATCTGGCGGCAATTATTTAATGCTCCGCCAGAAATTTGTTCAAGGCGTTCACTTTGAGATGAGAGCATTTCAGAAACTTGCTGCATGTTTTTACTGGATTTATTACTGAACTCCAGCAACATTTCGTTGGACTTCAACATTTTGTCATTGTTGCTTTCCATCATGTTTTGCAATAAAGAGGCTGAGGTTTTGATTTCTTGAATCCTCGGCAGCAAGATTTCAGTCAAATCACTCATATTCTTTTGAATTTGGTTGGCTGTTGTTGAAAAATCAGCCGCATTATTCTTAAATTCTTCAGCAGCACCGGCTGTTTTTGCATTCACATAATCAAAACTGTTAATCAGGGTTTTAACCCCTTCGGTCATTTCGCCCATGGTCTTTCCGGAATAATTATCCAATACGGAAACCAGTTTGGCAAAATCTTCAACTCTTCCGCCAAGTTCTTCTTTAATTTTAGCGGTTTGCTCCGTAGCCAGTTTGGTTACTTCCTGCAATTCAATCACTTGGGAACGGATAGCGTCCGCCATAGCTTTGGCCGTACTGGCTCCTCCATCTTCCGGATATACCAATTGGTTCATGTAAGCCCTGAGGAAGCGAGCCTCATTTTTGAAAGATGTTCCGCGGTCAATATAGGCCATGACAACCCAGATAATCGCCAAAGGCAATGTTACGCCGGCCAAAAATCCGCCAAACTCATCCGGCATCATTAAAAACAGGTTTGACCACCCAAAAAACTGAGTAATATAAATAATAACCACGGCAAACCAGATGACGCTTACCCAAATCATCAACCGGTGCAGGTTGTTGGTCAGCCAAGATGAACCGTTCTCTTCTTCAATATAGTTGATTTTGCTGTTGTCCGACATAAAATTAGGCAGATTTTGGTTGCTTTTTCTTTCTTCAGCAACATTTTGATTCTGATTTGACATAGATTTATTTTCCCCGGGTAAATCTAATAATGTTTTTAAACTGGCTAGAGTATAGCAAACTTTTTCAAATAAAAAAGTCCAAACCCCTATTCTTTTTACTTATCCACAGGGCTTTTACGAAGCCTTTTGAACTACTCGTTTTCTTTCTTTTTGAGCAGATATTTTAGTTTGTTCAAGGCCTGAAACTTCATTTGTTCTTCCGTTAAAGATACAGGAACGACAACTGTTGCCTCAGTTTGGGTTTCCGGCTCGATTGCCGTAACTTTTATGCAACTTCCCGAACGGATAAACTCAAACAAAATTTCGCTCATATTGTCCCGCCGCATAAACC
>CAZFRT010000005.1:0-24657 GCA_964521455.1 uncultured Azospirillum sp. | reverse complement strand
ATGCTGTGAAGCTGGCTCCGCCCTCTTCTGCCAATACTTTGGTAATAGCTGCTGTTAATGTTGTTTTTCCGTGGTCTACGTGACCAATCGTTCCTATGTTGCAGTGAGGCTTGTTGCGCTCAAATTTCTCTTTTGCCATTGTAAAAATCCTAATTTTAAGTTGTTAAGACGATTCTCATAAAGCGGGGAAATTTGGAGCGGGTGAGGGGAATCGAACCCCCGTCATAAGCTTGGAAGGCTTCTGCTCTACCATTGAGCTACACCCGCTTAAACAGCCTCTTTACGAGAGCAAACCCTGCTTGAAAAAATGGTGGAGGGGGAAGGATTTGAACCTTCGTAGACTAAAGTCGACGGATTTACAGTCCGTTGCATTTGACCGCTCTGCCACCCCTCCATGAAAAATTTCAGAACAAGGGCTCAGGATTTATCATCCTTTTTTTATCATTCACTAACACGCAAATAATCGTATTTTTGAGTTATTGTCAACACCTTTTTTCAAGTTTCCTGAATATTCTTTTCACAACAAAAGAAACCGGAACCTTAAAAACCGGAACATTTAACGCTTTTCTCAGCCAATTCCAAAGCTTTAGGCGTTCCCACATGCAATAGTGTACCTTCATTGACAACATAGCCTAATCGGCCTTTTTTTGCGGCTTCATCAAAAATATCCCGCAGAGAGAATTTTCCGTCCGGAGAATTTTCAAACGCCCGAGGATGAATTATAGACACTCCAGCAAACATATAAGGAAAACCTGTTGTCTTTTCCATATTACGGATTACTTGCCCGTTTTCCGTTTTATAGTCACCGATACTTCTGTCTCCGATAATTTTATCAAGAGGATGCAACAACAGCAAAACATCATATTTATCATCTTCCCAAGCGGCATACATTTTCCACAAAGCGGATTTATACCCGCCTTCAATCCAGAACGTATCACTATTAAGAACAAAAAAGGCATCATTACCCAAGAGTGGAAGAGCTTTTTTTACACCACCGCCGGTTTCCAAAGCTTCCTGTTCTTCGGAATACGTAATATTAAAATTCTTTTGGGCAGACAAATGATGACGGATTTTATGCCCCTGATAACAAATATTGACAATCACATCTTTAATATTCAATTCGGATATCTTATCAAAATTATAATCTATCAAGGCTTTATTATTAACCTCAATCAACGGTTTCGGCAGATTATCGGTAAGGTGCTCCATTCTCACACCTCTTCCCGCTGCTAACATAAACGCTTTATTAATCGGTTTAAGTTTCGGAAGCCCTCTTTGTTCTTTAGGAAGATACTCATCCATCCACCGTTTCATCTTTTCGAGTTTCGGATATTCCAAAGTTTTTTCCAACATCTCCCAAATATGCGGAATAAATTTCAAATATCTGGTTTTACGGTTGCAAGCCATCAAAGTCGTAAAACGCCCCAACACCCGCAAATGCCTGTGCAAAGAAAAGAACGCCCATGCGTCATCAAAATCTTCTCGAGACATATTACCCAGATTTTCATAAAAACGCTGTTTCATCTCTTGAACAATATTTTCGGGAATTTCATTGCGGGCATCTTCCAACAAGCTTACCGGATCATAAAGAATCGGTCCCCACAATGCATCCTGAAAATCAATAACTGCCCCTTCTTTTGTTTCCGGAAGCTGCATCAGATTATCAACATGATAATCCCACAATACTAAGGATTTAGGAGCTTTAAATCCCAACTCCATAACCTCATTGATAATTTCCCGAAATGCACAATTTGCCTCATCCGACAAAGGACGTCCGGTCGTAAAAGGATAATACCATTCGGAAAACAGAGAAATATCTTTCAATACAAACTCTCGGCTCATATCCTTCACACAAGCAGGACGCTTGCCGATAGCCGCCACTTTGCTGATTAAATCCGTTCCGAGCCGATATAACTCTCCTGCATCGGAATAAGGAAGCAATTTGGTAAACGTATTATCTCCCAAATCTTCAAGAAGAAGAAAACCGTTTTCAATATCCTTAAACAAAACCTCCGGAACCCGAACGTCGTTTTCGGCCAAAAACAATGCCAATTCTGCAAATTCATAAGTCTTGCAACGACCGCTGACATCATCCATCAATACAAAAGTTTTACCGTCCGGATTTTTCACTCTAAAATAAATTCGGGCAGATGCATCCTCAACCAAAGGCAGAATTTCCGCCTTATCCAAACCGCATACATTCACAACAAAATCACGGCGTTTTAAGTCTCTTTTAATGTTTTCCATTTACCATAAATCCACAAATTATCATTATTTCAAAATGATAGTTCTGAACTCTTAACATATATTTAACCAAGGGGTTTCTCTATGAAAATTAAATCTGTAGTATTTGACTGGGACGGAACCCTTGCCGACACCATTCCTCTGATAAAAAAAGCCTATGATTCTGCCTTTGAAGCCGTCGGAATGGAAAAAATGACCTATGAACAGATAAAAGAATTAGCGGGAAAGTTTTCCAATCGCAATATTTTTCAATCCGTTTTCGGAGAAAAAAACGCCGCTCGGGCAAAAACAGCTTTTTACGATTTTATTGATGAAAACCACCTGAAATACCTTATTCCTTTTGACGGTGCCGAAGACATTTTAGAATACTGCCGCCAAAACGACATTGCCTGCCATATTCTTACCAACAAAAACCGTCACTACCTCGACAGCGAAATAAAACAACTGGGATGGAACAAATATTTTGAACGCATTCTCGGAGCAAATGAAAAGGAACACGACAAACCGCATCCTTCAATTTGCATGGATTTATTTGACAACACCCCTCCTCCCGCTGACGAAATGGTTGTCCTCGGCGACGGAGACGCCGATGTTGCCATGGCCCAAGTCTGGAAATGCCCTGCCGTTATTTTTGATGAAAAGGGGACATACAAAGGACGCCGAGCCAATTATACCATAAAACATCTTCACGAATTCATTACTTTGATAAAACATTGGAAATAAAAACATGACACCAAAATTCAGAAACAGCTCTTCCTCAAAATCCGTTATTTTATACGGCCGCCACCCGGTAATGTCCGTTATTGCCAACCCAAACAGAGTAATCAACAAAATACTTTGTACTAAAGACAATTTTGACGAAGTCAAACAACACTGCCTCAAACACAAAATCAACCCGGGTCTTATCAACACCGTAGATAAGCGGGAAATCGATCGGGTTGTCTCAAAAGACGCCGTGCACCAAGGATTCGCGATTTATTGCGGAGAGTTGGAAGAATACTCCCTCGAAGACATCTGTATTTTAGCTGACCAAAAACAAAACTGCCATGTCTTAATTCTTGATCAGGTGACCGACCCGCAAAACATCGGAGCAATCATCCGCTCCTGTGTCGCGTTTAATACTTTAGCTCTGATTATGCAGGACAAAAACTCTCCGACAGAAAACGGAGCCATGGCAAAAGCTTCCGCCGGCATGATAGAACATCTGCCGTTGTGCCGTGTAACCAATCTCTCTCGTGCAATTCAACAATTAAAAACCGCCGGTTTCTGGACTATCGGTATGGACGGTTACGCCAAGAATACTATTGATAAAGTTGAAAAAAGCGGAAAAATTGCTATCATTATGGGGAGTGAAGGAAAAGGTATGCGTCGTCTGGTGGAGGAAGCTTGCGACATTACAGTCAAACTGCCGATTTCTCCTAAAGTAGAAAGCCTAAATGTATCAACAGCCGCAGCTATCGCTTTGTATGAGATTAACAAAAAATAACCTGATAGGAAAAACAAGAATGACCGCCACTCTGCAAATCAAAAACCTTTCCAAAAATTTTGGGGAAATCTCCGCGGTAGACAATTGCTCTTTCTCGGCGAAAAGCGGCGAAATTATTGCTCTTTTAGGATCTAACGGAGCCGGAAAATCTACTCTGATGAACATGATAAGCGGATACCTGGCACCCTCTTCCGGAGAGATTTTCATTCTCAACAAAAACATTCAAAACAATGCCCTTTTTGCCAAACAAAACATTGGTTACTTACCTGAAGGAGCCCCTGCTTATCCTGATTTGAATGTTCGAGACTTTCTGAATTACATGGCGGAACTCCGCGGATTTCGAGGAAAAGAAAAACAACAACTCATTTCCCAAATCGCTCAAACGGCAAAAATTGAAAATATTTTATCTCAAAAAAATGAAACCCTCTCCAAAGGGTATCAACGCCGGGTCGGATTCGCTCAAAGTATTCTCTCCAACCCGCCCATATTACTGTTAGACGAACCTACCGACGGATTAGACCCGAACCAGAAACAACACATCAGAACCCTGATATCATCTATGAAAAAAGATAAAACAATCATCATTTCCACACACCTTCTGGATGAGGCAGAAAGCATTTGCGACCGCATCATTCTCATCAATCAGGGAAAAATAATGGCGGACGGAAATTTACACCAAATACTGAAACAGGGACAAGCCGACTCTTTAGAGGAAGCTTTTCATAATTTGACTCAGGGAGCACCGGATAATGAATAATCTATGGATTGTCGCAAAAAATGAGCTTAAAAGATATTTCATCTCTCCGTTAGCTTACGTCTATCTGATAGCGTTTCTTCTTCTCAACGGATCTTTTGCCGTGTACTTCGGAGCCTTCTTCGAAAGGGGCAATGCCGATTTATCTTCAATGTTTGCCTTCCAACCATGGATTTATCTGTTGTTCATCCCCGGAATATCCATGCGATTATGGTCAGAAGAATTTCGCAACAAAACCATTGTGCAAATTATGACCATGCCGGTTTCCGCCTCCTCTTTGGTCTGGGGAAAATTCTTCGCGGCATGGGGATTTTGTGCTTTAGCCTTACTGCTGACTTTTCCTTTCTGGCTGACGGTTAATTTACTCGGAACTCCCGACAACTCGGTAATCACCGTAAGCTACTTTGCCAGTTTTATTTTATCAGGATGCATGCTCTCTATCTCGGAAACAATGTCAGCGTTGACTAAAAATCAGGTAATTGCACTGGTTCTTTCTGTTATCGCCAACCTAATCTTTTTCTTCTCCGGGCTTGAATATGTCTTAAGCGTTTTCAGAATGATTGCTCCGTTATCTGTCGTTGACATGATTGCTTCTTTCAGCTTTTTAACCCACTTTAACACCCTAAGCCAAGGACTTTTGGAGCTCCGAGACCTCATTTTCTTTTCATCCGTCATCATTTTGTTCAACTTCACAACAGTCCTGATTGTCAGTTTCAAAACCTCAGGAACCTCCGACTGGCTGAAATCCACCAGTCGCAACTACTATATCATGGCTTTTGCTTGCCTGCTCATCAGCTTTGCCGGTATCAATCTGATAGCTAACAGCCGTTTTCGCAGCATACAATACGACTTCACGGAAGAAAAACTCTTCACTTTGACCTCAACAACCGAAAATATTCTAAAAAATCTAAAAGAACCGGTTATTGCCAAACTGTATTATTCTCCGATTCTCGGACAAAGAAACCCTGAAATCCGCCTGATGTTTGATAAAATAAGACTGCTTCTTAAACATTATAACGACCTCTCTGACGGAAAATTTTCTTTCCGAATTTATAATCCTCAACCCTTAGATAAAATTGAAGATCAAGCAATTGCCTCAGGCCTTCAACCTTTTCCGCTCATAGATTTGAACCAAAACGGCTTCTTCGGTCTGACTTTAAGCGATGAAGCCGACAACAAACAGATTATCCCGTTCTTCTCGCTGCTTCGCCAACAATTTTTAGAACAGGATATCACTCAGAAAATCCACCTGCTCTCCAAGCCTAAAAAAGAATTGGGAATTATTACGTCCCTGCCGATTTTTGATACCGCAGTCAATAATAACATGATAACATCAAAATGGCAGATTATCCGTGAACTGGAAGATTTTTACAACCTCAACATTATCAAAAACGCCGCAGATTTCCCGGAAAAACTGGATGTTTTAATGATTGTCCATCCGCAAAATCTACCTTCTGAATTGATTGAGAGAATCAAAGACTATTCCGTAAACGGAGGAAAAGCATTGGTTCTTCTTGATGCAGCACCGGAAGCTCCGAGAATTTTTTCACCAATTAATCAGGAACTTTCACCTTCCGATCTCGGAGATTTGGAGAATTTCTGGAATTTTCATTTTTACAAAGAGGCTGTTATCGCCGACTTGGACAACTCCATCACGGTGGATGCCTCCCAAAACTACGAAAACAATCCGGAATTTACACAGGATGTCATTCAGTTTATTGTTCAGGAAAACGGTTTAAATCGAACCGAAAAAGAAACCGGTTCTTTGCAAAAAATCCTGTTTGCCTCCGCCTCCCCCCTCACAATCATAAATGCGGCAGAAGCCGAATTTATTCCTCTTGCAACACCTGGTGAAAATTCCTCCCTCATACCGATCGAGGCAATTTATAACAACACCAATCCCGAAATTTTGTTGAAAAACTTTCAGGCAGATAAGAACCCAAAAGTTATCGCAGCTAAAATCATCAGCAAAAATCCTGCCCGTCCATATGAACTTATTGTCATCGGCGATACAGACTTCCTTTATGACAGTTTTTGGACCACAACGGAAAACGTTCTGGATAAGAGCTATTACATCCCGATACTGGACAATGGAAATTTCATTTTCAACGCCTTGGAAAACCTCTCCGGAGAAACCTCGTTGCACGAACTTCGCGGCAAAACGGCTTTATCCCGAAAATTTGAAAATATCGAAAAACTCAGAAAACAAAAACTTTTCGAATTTAAACTCAAAGAAAGCGAAATTTTTGAAAAAATAAATCGAACAAAAAACGGCTTAAACGAAATCTGGAATAAAAAAGATTTCGAAGGCCGGCAAAATTTCACTACCGACGAACTTGCCATCATCGGAAACATTCGTAAAGAACTGGATTCTCTCCGGCAGCAATTGGGCGAAATCCGAATTAACCTGAATAAGGAAATCAACCGCCAGGCTCGCAACATCAAAATCCTCAATATTTACTTAATACCGTCCCTTATTTTGTTTGGACTTCTGTTTTTCAACGTCTGGAAAAACAGAAAGAAAAATACACACGATAAAATCCGCCTTAACAAAGATATGATTAAACTCATTTTCTCTTCGGTAATTATACTCGGAGTCGGTATTTTTTCCGACAAGCTGAACAACACGGCTTCAATTGAAGATTACGAAGACAAAGCCGTTTTTCCAAAACTGGAAGAGCAAATAAACCAGATTGAAACAATTTCCCTAAAAAGTCGAACCGGAAATCTCCTGTTATACAAAGAAAACGGTGAATGGATGCTTCAAGGCTTTGAACAGCTTCCTGTATATCAGGAGCGTGTAAAAAGTTTTCTAAACACTATTTTAGATGCCACTTATTATGAAAAAAAATCGGCCAAAGCCGAGTATCTGGATAAATTCGGACTACAACCGCAGGAAATAGAAAACTCTCCCAACATCCGCATTGAATTACGAAACAAGGAAAATACTCTGATAACCGCTTTTGAGATAGGATATTTCGACATCGACATCGGACGAGGCGGACGAGCCGCATATTTGAAATTTGACAATCAATTCCAAGTTTGGTTGATTAATGCCGATTTTATCGACTTGTCAACAAACTGGAGAGACTGGACATACAACACAATATGGAACCTGAGATTCGGACGGTTGGAAAAAGCCGGTAACAATTCCGATACGGATGAACTTGCCGATCTTGCCAGACTTTTATTGAATATGCCCATAACACCGACAGAAATCCGTCCTCAGGATCTAAGTGCTCCAACCTCTCTGACCATGAGCACTGAAAACAACAATATCGTCCAACTCAACCTCTATGAACAAAACAACCAATATTGGATGAGTTATACCATACACCATCCCGTCAACGGAAAGCATTTGCAATTATTTTCTGATTATGTTAAAGGCAATTTTTATAAGATTTCAACCGACAACGGAGAAACAATAAAAAATGTCATCAAAGCCATTAACTAAAGAAAAAAACGACAAACTCAAAAAAACAGCTGCCCTCGCCAGTATTTCTCTGTCTGTTGTGTTAAGCCTGCTGAAAACTTTCGGAGCCTTATATACCGGCTCCTTAGCCGTACTGTCATCAATGATTGACAGCTTAGCGGATATTTTTGCCTCATCAATTACATTTATCGCCGTCAAATTCTCCTCCAAACCGGCAACCGCAGATCATCGTTACGGTTACGGCAAAGCAGAAGCATTAAGTGCTCTTATCCAATCCGCATTCATCGCCGGTTCAGGAATCTTCGTCATGTACGATGGTTTCAGCCGTTTTTTCTACCCTCGTCAACTGGAACAAACCAACATTGGTATTTTGATTATGGTCATCAGTCTGATTGCCACAATTGCTCTCATCTTCTTCCAAAAATATGTTACCAAACATACCGCCTCTCAAGCTATCAGTGCTGATTCGGCTCACTACGCAGTTGATGTCATCACCAACATTTCCATCATCATCAGTTTGATTGTTGTTAAATTATTCCAAATCAGTTGGTTTGATACTTTAACCGCATTTGTCATTTCTACATATTTATTGAAAAATGCTTATCATCTGGCCAGTGAGGCAGTAAAAATCTTGATGGATGCCGAACTAAGCGATGAAGTCCGCCTGAATATTATAAATATCGTTAAAGAAAGCCCTTTTGCCAAAGGCATTCACGATTTAAGAACCAGAGACCTTGGCGGAACTTATATGTTTGAATTTCATCTGGAACTGGATGGGGAACTTTCTCTTTACGCCGCTCATGATTTAACTGATTTAATTGAAGAAGATATCCTATCCGCTTATCCAAACGCCCAAATAATCATTCATCAGGATCCCGCCGGTATAAAAGAAGAACGTCTGGATCAAAAAATCAAATATAACCGCAAATAAACAAAATCCCCCTCGTTGTTTTATTCAACTAAGGGGGATCGGCATAAGAGAAAAACATCCCGATATAATCGATAAGTACAAGAAAACCGGGAAATATCTTGTGTCACAGTATTTCAAAAAAAATCCCTCGTGTTTCACAACACTGTCCTCGGGAGGCTAAAGAAAAACTGGACTTAATATTCATACGAAACCCCGGAAATAAATTTCGCAATTTATTATCACTCCGGGGGTGTCTGATTATCGTAAACTGAGAGTAAAGCTATGTAAGACAGTTAACGTACCAGACCTATAAAAATATCTTCAAAACGCATCCGTTAGTCTGTAAAAACAGAGAACAGACAGGTTTCTATATATAGTAATTTACATGGTAATCAAAAAGAGAACCTTGTAATAACACATCTTGATATTTTTTGTCAACACCTTTTTAACACCAAGTAAACACTTACTAAAAACAAGCTGAAAATCATATAAAAACCAACATTAAACAAAAAAAGTGCCAAAATATACAAAATAATTGTTGACAAAACTTTTGTCATGTGCTAATTTACCAACAACAAAACAAATTAGTATGAATACATTAAAAGAAAGATCGCCTCCTTAACGGAAACTTGAACACAATAAGAGAGTATTGACTAAAAAAACCGTTAACGATGCACCAAATTAGAGACCGACCGAAACAACATTAAAACGAAAAAAAACTTTTTAACCGATACCGCACTAAATGCAAAAAAAGTATGAACGTTTTAATGACTAGATCTCCTCCTGTATAAATCAAAATGTCCCATCGAACCAGAAAGATTTATACGGATGAACATCAGAGACCGGCCATAAAAAATATTAAAAAAACATCTAAAAAAACATCTAAAAAAAACTAAACGAGAAAAACTGACGACATTCGCCAGCCTCCATAAAGTTTTCAACCTCTTATGCTCCGCATTTGAGGTTTTTTTCTTTTAAATATCCCATCTTCCGTACAATAGAAAAGCCCCGCAACATTCGGGGCTTTTCCTTTTTCTGTATCAGTTACCTGTTAGTCGACTTTTGTAAAAACTGCAGAATTAAACTCCCTAACAAAAAAGTTGAATAACGAGGAAAATAATAAGAAACAAAAAGGCTGAAAATTTTAGCGTACATATAGCTACGTGAATTTTCAGCCCTTTGCGGTTTCTGTATTAGTTACCCGTTAGTCGACTTTTGCAAAAACTGCAGAATTAAACCAGTAAAATGATTTCTAGGAGTGGAAAAAATTTTAGTTTACAAAATAGTAAATGAATTTTTCCCAACTCCGTAAAATTGTTTTAATGGTTAATTATCCAGTTTTTTAGGTTCGATACGCATTCTATAGAAAGACCTCCATACAAAGAAGAGTCCTAAAAGGAAGAATGCAACACCCAGACTTAAGGAAACACAACGAGGAGCTGCTACTGCCATCTCGACAGCCAACAAACCGAATAAGGTTGTGAATTTAATAATCGGATTGAGGGCGACGGATGAGGTATCTTTATACGGATCGCCAACTGTATCTCCGACAACTGCAGCATCGTGCAAAGGAGTTCCCTTTTCGTGCAAATCAACTTCAACAACCTTTTTAGCATTATCCCAGGCACCGCCGGCATTTGCCATAAACAAAGCTTGGAACAAACCAAATACGGCAATTGAAATCAGATAACTTGCAAACAAATTAGCGTCAAAACAAGCAAATGCTATTGTGAAAGAGAAAATCACAATAAAGATGTTTAACATACCTTTCTGAGCATAAAGCGTACAGATTTTGACAACTCGTTTAGAATCCTCAACCGAAGCGGCCTTAGTTGTATCAAGTTTAATGTGCTGTTTGATGTAGTTGACGGCACGATAAGCACCGGTAGAAACGGCCTGCATAGAAGCACCCGAGAACCAGTAGATAACGGCACCACCCAAAATCAAACCGAACAACACATTCGGATCCAATAAATTAAGTTGTAAGTTCAACAACAAAATGATTGAGAAAATCATAGTTGTTGCACCGATAACGGCCGTACCGATAAGAACCGGTTTAGCCGTGGCTTTGAAAGTGTTTCCGGCGGAATCATTTTCTTCAAGCAAATGCTTGCCGACTTCAAAGTCAGGTTTAAAGCCATATTCTTTTTCGATGTCTTTTGAAATGCCTTTAATTTGTTCAATCTGAGACAACTCAAAAACAGACTGGGCATTATCGGTAACCGGACCATAGCTGTCAACGGCAATCGTTACAGGTCCCATACCCAACATACCGAAAGCCACCAAACCGAAAGCAAAGACTGTCGGATAAACCATATATCCGTCCAAACCTTCACGAGCGGTAAAGTATGCAATGACCATCAAACCGACCATTACCAAACCTTTCCAAAAAGCGGAGAAGTTACCGGCAACAATACCAGAGATAATGTTCAGCGAAGCACCGGCTTCACGGCTGGCGTTAACAATTTCTTCCACATGTTTAGAGCGAGAAGATGTGAAGATTTTGGTAAATTCCGGAATCAAAGCGGCAGCTAATGTACCACAACTGATGATAACCGAAAGTTTCCACCACAAATCATCACCCATATTGCCAATCATTACATAAGACACACCAAATGTAACACCGATGGAAATCAAGGATGTCAGCCAAACCAAGCTGGTTAACGGTGTCTCAAAATTAAACGCTTTGGCTTTTCCGAAGATTGCACGGCAAGCACCTGCATTCAACAGATAAGCTACAACGGAAGTGATAATCATCAAAACACGCATGGTGAAGATCCAGACAATCAATCTGGCCTGAATATCAATACCGCCTGCCATTAATGATAATTCTCCGTTCGGAGCATACATCATTCCGGCCCCCAAAACGATGAAGCTGATAAGAGCCACACCGGTTACACCGTAGGTTTCAAAACCATCGGCAGTCGGACCGACAGAGTCGCCGGCATTATCACCGGTACAATCTGCAATCACACCCGGATTACGAGCATCATCTTCATCAATTTTGAAAATAATTTTCATCAAATCAGCACCAATATCGGCAATCTTGGTAAAAATACCACCGCAAATACGCAAAGCGGAGGCCCCCAAAGATTCACCGATAGCAAAACCGATAAAGCAAGCACCGGCATTGTCTCTCGGTACAAACAAAAGGATGATAATCATCATAATCAGTTCGACGCAAATCAGCAACACGCCGATAGACATACCTGAACGCAGAGGCAAACTCATTACGGAATACGGATTCGCTTTCAAAGATTGAAAAGCCGTTCTGGAGTTGGCATAAGTATTAATACGCATACCAAACCAAGCAACGGCATAAGAACCGAGAATACCGAGAACAGACCAGCCGAGAATAGTCAAAACTTTAGCCAGCGGCGTTGCGTTCAAATAAAAGAAGTAATAGAAAATGCAAACAGCAATAAAAACTTCCAACAAAAGCAAAAGTTTAGCCTGCTGTTTCATATACGTCTTGCAGGTTTCATAAATGGTATGAGAAACGGCCAACATTGAGCTGTGAGCCGGCATTTTTTTGATTTTGATAAATTCGTAAAAACCAAAAATCATACCAAGTAAACACACTCCCAAACCATACATCAGGATTTGAGAACCGGTAATTGCATACCCCCAAAGATTATACCCGACATCCAAAGAAGGAATATTCAGGTCAATTTCAGAAGCAAAAGCACCTTGAATCAAGGCAATCATCATCAATAAAGAAGCCGAAGCCGCTTTAGAGATTGTTTTCAATGACAACATGCTATTTTTCCTATGATTGTTAAAACAAAATTAATATGCTGAAGATACAACCATTTATCCAAACAGTCCATACCCCATATTATGAATATGAGTTTAGTCTGACTTTCTAAACAATATATTAAGTTTCTATATAAATTTATTGTAGAAAACACATAAAAGGGCATGGAAAAGAGTATCTTTTTCATGTATAATGGGCTTTAGTGTTCAAAAAAGGAGTATAGAAATGAAAAAATTACTGGTTTTAGGTTCGCTGATTCTCATTTCTGCCTGCACGGCTTCTGCCCCGAAGGAAACTTACCCTTACGGAATGAACGAAAAAGAGTGGAATGAGCTATCCATCAAAGACAAGGCTCGGATTCGTCGTGATTTTTATTTTTATGAAAGAGGTAACATCAACTTTGTTGACCCTCAAATGGAAGTTGAAGGACGCAAAGAACTACCGAATGTTTATACTAATCGAAAAGACGTTCCGTCTGCCAAAGAAACAGAAAAATAATTTGAGCCTCCCAAACGGGAGGCTTGCTTTTTATATTCGGATTCCGTTAATGTAATCCGCAGCAATCAATGCTGCCCCAACCATAGCCGCATTATGCCCATTATAAGCTTTTCGCAACAAAAACGGTGATGAAACAAGTTGCTTGTTAGCTTCTTTCTCCAATTTATCAACTTCAATATATTCGACCAAAGAACCAAACAAAACAATCATGTCCGGATCAAACAAATTTGCAAAACCGATAATACCGGAAAGAATATCATTCTGCCACATATCAAAAACTTCCGTGGCTTTCGGATTCCCTTCCTTCATCAAGCGTATCAAATCATAACTGGTCATACTTTCATCCCCGAAAGCCTCTCGGGCATCCAATCCCAGAGCTGTTCCCGAGGCATAAATTTCATAACAATCATACGCTCCGCAAGAACAGCGGCGTTTTTTACCGCGGTTAATACTGAAATGAGCTTCCGTTCCCGCTCCCGATTTTCCCTTAAACAAATGCCCGTCGGCAATAACGCCTAACCCCAAACCGGTACCGATTGCAATTACGATAATGTTATTATATCCTTTTCCTGCCCCGATTTTATATTCTGCCCAAGCCACCGCATTAGCATCATTTTCCAAAAACACTGGTTTAGACGATAAACTCTGAAAATCAATATCCCGATACCCCGAAGCCATATTTCCCACTGAAGAAACAATCCGCTTATTATCTAAACTGACCGCACCGGCTGTTGCAATCGCCACAGCATCAATTTCCGCTTCATATTTCTGAATAATATCTTCCAAACACCAGCGAATTTCTTCCTTTGTTTTAGGAGTTTCAATCCTCTGCCGCTCTGTTTGTAATTTTCCGTCTTCAGCAACAACCGCATAGGCGATTTTTGTTCCACCGATGTCAAACGCTAAAAATTTCTTCATGCTGACCTGCTTTGGTTAATTAATCCTTTTGTTTATCATCCGTCATAAAGATTAAATAATCCTTATTATCTCCCTTCCAACCCTGACACTGCCTTGAAAGCCTCCTAAACACACTTATATTTATAATAAACAGCAAGGAGAAAAAATCATGATAATCAAAGATTATAGCGAGCAACCTTATCAAGAAACAGACGATAAAAGTTTTGAAGTAAAAACTTTTCAAGAGGAAAAACTTTTTGATCCGATTCCCGGACTGGATGATGAAAAAGAAGTCGATAGGGATATGTATAATTTCGGAGATGCCGAAGACCTTCCCGACAGCGACAGAGAAACCATTTGCCGTGGCAAAGGCATCAGTCGCAATTCTTGTCTTAATCCTTAAAAACAATCGTTTCTTTTCACATCGGAGAACAGTACAAACATAAAAGCTATCCGTTTTATGGATAGCTTTTTTTGTTCCTTCAACATTTTCTATTGTTCAAAAACATCTTGCAATGAAACAACAGCCAGAGCCAAGGCCGCTTTAGTCGGAACGGTATCTGCCAAAGCATTCAACATCAAAAAATCATGAATTGTTCCGTTAACTCGAACCACCCCGACAGTAACTCCTGCTTCATCCAGTTTTCGGGCATAAGCCTCGCCTTCATCTCTCAAAACATCATTTTCATCAGTAATAATCAATGCCGGAGGCAAGCCTTCCAAATCTGCTTTTGTCGCTCTCAACGGGCTGGCATAAATTTCCTTGCGGGATTTTTTATTCGGAGCATACTGTTGCCAAAACCACTCCATTGCTTTTCTTGTCAACCAAGGACCTTCGGAATAAGTTTCATAAGACTCATTTTCAAAAGACGCGTCCGTAACCGGATAAAACAATAACTGAAAATCTATTTTAGGAGTGTTTTCGTTTTTCTTAGCCATTAATGTCATAACTGCAGCCATATTTCCACCGACACTGTCTCCGGCCACGGCCAAACGTTCCGTGTCTAAATTATATTTCGCTCCATATTCTGAAATATATTGCAAAACCCCAAACAAATCATTGGTTGTTTGCGGATATTGGGCTTCGGGA
Source organism: uncultured Azospirillum sp. (assembly GCA_964521455.1). Lineage (GTDB taxonomy): Bacteria > Pseudomonadota > Alphaproteobacteria > RF32 > CAG-239 > JAGAJR01. Next base: position 9,588 of record CAZFRT010000005.1, on the reverse strand, counting down.
GACGGCGTATAAATAGGAAAAACAATTGCTGCCTGAACCTCGTCTGCCAGCTGACGAATCAATCGGGCGTGAGTAACCTCGTTTCCCATAACCCAACCACCGCCATGAATATAAAAAACAATCGGCAATGTATCATCAATACCGGACGGACGAATAATCAATACTCTCATTTCTCGGCCGTTTTCTAAAGAAACCGTAATCTCATCAACATCCGTTTCAGGTAAAACCTCATCTTCTGCCTGCACATTCAACAAAACGTTTCTGGCTTCTTCAGGTGTTAATTCATATAACGGTTTTCCTCCGGCTTTTGACAACTTGTTAATAAAAGCTTTAACCGGTTTTATTAAATTAGGTTTACCCATATTTTTTTCTCCTCTCTAAAAAATTTACCGGAGATATAAATATTTATTTTCCTAATTCAATTTAAGAAATGAAAAAATATGTATTTTTTAGAAATCAGCTTCTTTTACGGCTTTATCTGTTGCGAAATCTCCTGTTCTCTGAACAGTATTACTGACCGAACCGAGAAAACTGTCAAGATAATGATTGTCATACAGCCATTTTCCGCCATAAGCCAATCCTGCTAAAATAACCAAAATCATAAAACCTTTCATTTTCAGCTCCTATTAACAAAATTAAATTTCTTGTTTTGAATGTACTGGCAAAACCTTTATCTATGGTTAACAAAGAACAAAACACACTTCTTGAACAATGTCTATTGACACCATAAAAAAACACCCATTCAAGGGTATGGCGTCTTGCTTCGTAAGTTTCGCTTAAATTTTAAGCTCAACAACTCCGCTTCGGACAAAGACATTTACGCTCGTTTCGGTCGCTATCGCTTCCCTCTCTCCCGAATAATGTCTATTGACGCCATAAAAAAACACCCGTTTAAGGGTGTTTTTTTATGGCGTACCCGGCGGGGATCGAACCCACAACCTTTGGCGTCGGAGGCCAACACTCTATCCAATTGAGCTACGGGTACTTCAGACAACAGCACGTTTAATACAATACTTTTTTATATTTTTCCAGCAAAATCTTGCAAAAACCCACCTTTATCGCTTTTTTTGTCATTTTTTCACTTGACTTATATCCAAATAATAGGTATTAAAAGGCAACTAATTTATTTATAAGGAAACATCATAATGTCTAAAAAATGCGAAATTTCAGGCACCGGCGTAATGAGCGGTAACAATGTCAGCCACGCTAACAACAGAACCCGTCGCCGTTTTTTGCCTAATTTACAAGTAGTTTCTCTCTTGAGCGAAACCTTGGGAAAAATTTTCAAACTAAAAGTTTGTTCAAAAACTTTACGTTCTATTGAACACAACGGTGGTTTGGACTCTTATTTGGAATCTACTTCCAACAACAAATTGACCGAAGAAGCTAAAAAAATCAAAAAATCAATTGCAAAAGCAAAATCTTCAAAATAAACAGCTTCTGTTTTCTAAGTTTAATATCCTCCTGATTTTATCCGGAGGATATTTTTTATCCCCACAATCCACAGGCTGTGTAAAACTCCCTAACTCAAAACACAAAAAACTTTGTCTTTTCCAAAATAATTAGGTATAAGGAACACAAATTTCAGGACTACTTTTTCAGGATAAAAAAATGGAAAAAATCGATACCGCCACCCTCCCACAAAACCTTGAAGCCGAACAAGCTTTGATTGGAGCAATTCTCGCCAACAACAAAGCTTATGAAAAAGTATCAGAATTTCTAAAACCGGCTCATTTTGCAGATTCCATCCATTCTAAAATCTTTGAAGTTATGTCCCGCCTGATTCAAAAAGGACACGTTGCCAGCGTCATCACATTGAAAGACTATTTTCAACAAGAAGGCTCTTTGGATGAAGTCGGAGGACACCAATACCTTATCAAATTGGCGGATAGTTCTTCCCCGTTGACAAATGTTGAATACTACGCCCAATTTATTTACGACAAATATCTCCGTCGTGAGCTGATTAACACCGGTGTTGAGATTGTTAATGACGCAATGAAGGAAGATTTAGACTCCGATGCCTCCGAACAAATTGAAGTTGCAGAGAAAAAACTGTTTGAACTGGCTAACCAAGGAGATACACAAGGCGGATTTATAGAATTTTCCGACGCTTTGACCTCATCCCTCAGCCATATTGAAGCTGCCTATCAAAAAGACGGAAAAATTTCCGGACTACCAACCTCCTTGGATGCTCTCGACAACAAAACCGGTGGATTAAATGATTCCGATTTAATCATCATCGCCGCCCGTCCGGCAATGGGAAAAACGGCTCTGGCCACCAACATCGCCTACAACGTAGCGGAATACCTTTCTCACAACAAAGACATTCCTGCAGATAAAAGAGGTGTCGCATTCTTTTCTCTCGAAATGTCAGCCGACCAGCTTGCCGGTCGTATCTTATCAACCGTAACTCAAACCAGTGGTCATAAAATGCGTACCGGGGAACTCGACAATGCCGAATTTACCCGCATTGCCGCCGCTGTCCGCGAACTGGAAAGGATTCCTCTTTATATTGATGATACACCGGGTTTAAATATCAACACCATTCGCACACGTTCCCGCCGACTAAAAAGAAACAAAGGGCTCGGTTTAATTGTTATTGACTATATTCAACTGATTGTCGGCACCGGAAGCAAAAAAAACGAAGGAAACCGCGTTCAGGAACTTTCTGAAATCTCCCGCGGCCTCAAAATTCTGGCAAAAGAACTCAATGTTCCGGTTATTGCCTTATCACAATTAAACCGCGGTGTTGAACAAAGAGACGATAAACGTCCTGTCATGTCCGACCTCCGTGAATCCGGCTCCATTGAACAAGATGCGGATATTGTTATGTTTGTTTACAGAGAAAACTACTATATCCAAAACGAAGAACCGAAACAAAAAGCCTCCGAAACACCGGAACATCTGCAACAAAGAATTGAAGATTGGCAAAAACGTTGCCGGGATACAGCTAATGTTGCAGAAATCATTGTCGGCAAACAACGCCACGGCTCTACCGGTTCCATTCAACTATTTTGGAACGGTGAATTTACACAGTTCGGAAATCTTGCCAAAGAGGAGTATCTCCCTGAACAAATCGGATAACATATTTTCGGTGTTTTTAGCTATTCTCGGAACCGTGGCAACATCCGTGATGACAATTTTCGTGATGGTCTTTTCCTTCACATTCATGTTCGGATTCTCCGTTCTGATGACAACGGCAACAGTGATTCGCAGCTTCTTCATCCGCAAATAAAGCACCATCGGTTTCATCTTCGATAATAGCTTTTTGCATTCTCTGCAATTCCCTTTTACGCCCTTCACAGCAAGAACAACCGCCCTGAACCGGTGTTTTCACGATTAAATCGGCAAGCCAACCAAACATTTTTATTTCTCCTTAAAAATTATATGTTATATATAACCTGAAAAAATTAAAAAAGAGGTAAGCCTTGAAGAAAAAACCGGAAGACTATACTGAAGAAGAATGGGAAAACATCTGTAACCATTGCGGAAAATGTTGCCTGATTAAACTTCAGGATGACGAAACAAACGACATTTATTACACTGATGTTGTTTGCAAATATTTTGATGAAGAAAACTGCAAATGCAGTGTTTATGAAAAGCGGTGTGCTTTGGTTCCGGAATGCCTGAAACTCAATAAAGACAATGTCGACAAGATAGATTGGATGCCTAAATCCTGTGCCTATCGTTGCTTGTTTGAAGACCGTCCGCCCCCCCTCCGAAAACCGATAAAAGGACGTTGCATTTCTGAAATAATGGTTACGGAAGAAGAATTGGAAGACCACATCGTTGATTGGGATGATCTATGACCAAAAAAGACTACATCATTGAAGACGACTATTCCCCTCAATCCCGATTCGATAACTTAGACAAGTTTGAACCGGAGTTCTGGAAGAAGAAAAAATTGGAAGAAATGAGCAAAGAAGAATGGGAACTTCTCTGCGACGGTTGCGGAAAATGCTGCCTGAACAAATTGGAAATTAAAGGCAAAATAAAATTTACCAACACCCATTGCCGTTTTCTGGATTGCCAAAACTGCCTCTGTAAAATTTACCCCCACCGGTTTGAAAAAGTTCCCGACTGTCGCGATATTGACCTTAACGCCATTCGCGAAAAACCGAGATGGCTACCTAAAACTTGTGCTTATTGGCTGTTGGATAACGGATACGACCTCCCTGACTGGCACCCGTTGATAACCGGAAAAGCAGCCTCCGTAAACGAAGCCGGAATGTCTTTAAAAGGACGCCCTCTCCTCAATGAATCAGGAATTGAAAAATATGAAAATCACATTGTTGACTGGGAAGACCTCTAACCTTCCGCAAAAAATTCAAAGTGAACTGGATTTTCCGGTAAAAATCAATATCTCCCCGAGAGCAAAAAAGTTAACGTTGAGAATTGATTCCAAAGAACGAATCCCCGTTCTTACCATTCCCAAACGTTGCTCCGTAAAACAAGTGGTAGAATTTGCAACGCAACACAAACCGTGGATTATGGAATCTCTGACAAAAATCCCTGTTTCCAAAACTTTTGAAGACGGTGAAACCTTCTCCTTCTTCGGACAAGAAGTAACCATCCGCCATAATCCCACGTTAAGAAGAGGTGTTTTTATTGAAAACAACATACTTTACGTCTCGGGAGAAAAAGAATTCCTGCACCGCCGTATTCGTGATTTTATCAAAAAACAGGCTGAAGAAATTTTTTATGCCAAATCCCAAGAACTGGCACAAAAAATCGGCTGTCGCGTAAAAGACGTAACAATAAAAGACACCAAAAGCCGATGGGGAAGCTGCTCTTCCATGTGCAACATCAACTATAGTTGGCGGATAGCTCTGGCTCCGGAATTTGTCATAAACTACCTGATTGCCCACGAGGTTTCCCATTTAAAACACCAGAACCATTCCCGAAACTTTTGGAACTGTGTCCGAACTTTAGAGCCGGAATGTTCTCGAGGGAGACTATGGCTGAAACTGCACGGAAAAGAACTTTATCTGTATGAATAATGTTGTTCTATTGATTTTAAGAAAAATCCACCCTATATTTTTTATAACAGCAACTTAATTAAGGAGTATAACTTTATGTTAGAAAACAAAAACATTGCAAACATAGGCACACGGACAGCCATTGACGAAGGTCTTCGTCAATACATGATAAAAGTCTATAACTATATGTCCGGAGGATTGTGCATCACCGCTTTGGTTGCGTATCTGATTGCCAACACTTCCATTATCAGAATGTTTTTTGAAGTTTCTCCGGCCGGACAGGTTATGGGAATGTCCGGACTGGGTTGGTTAACGCTTATTGCTCCGTTCATCATGATTTTTGCTTTCGGCTGGGTATTGGTAAAAGGAACACTGGCTCAAGTTCAAGGGGTATTCTGGGGCTTTTCGGCACTAATGGGAGCTTCTCTCGCCCCGGTTATTCTGATGTATACGGGTGCCAGCGTAACCCGCATTTTCTTAATCACCGCAGCAATGTTCGGCGGTATGAGTCTGTACGGCTACACCACCAAAAAAGATTTAACGGGGATGGGTTCTTTCATGATTATGGCCGTATGGGGAATTATCATAGCCTCCATTGTTAATATTTTCATGAAAAGTTCCGGTTTGTATTTTGCGATTTCTTTCATTTCCGTCATCGCCTTTACCGGCCTGACTGCTTATGACACCCAAAGAATTCGTCAAATATATTACGAAGCAGACACTGCAGACACAATCGGTCGTAAAGCGATTGCCGGAGCATTGTCTTTGTATATGGACTTCATCAATATTTTCATCGCCTTGCTTAACCTGATGGGTGAAAGAAGATAATATAAACCGCTTTACGACAGGCTCTAAGTTAACTTAGGGCCTGTTTTTTTATAAAAAAACATTGACTCAACAACAAAATATCTTTATAAAGCAAACTGTCCGAGACCTTAAGGAATAAAAACTAAGGTTTAAATAACTAATAATAACCCAGACACAAAGTCTGACTTAACCGGAGAAAACAAATGAAACGTACATATCAACCAAGTAAATTGGTAAGAGCTCGTCGCCATGGTTTCCGTACACGTATGGCTACTAAAGGCGGACGTAAAGTATTAGCAGCCCGCCGTGCAAGAGGACGTGCAAAACTTTCAGCTTAATTGTCTTGTCAATGACTGAAGTTTTAATACTGAAAAAACGCAAAGATTTTGTGAGAGTCGCCAAGCAGGGCGAAAAGATGGTTTCTTCAACCGTTATCCTGCAGGCGGCTCAAACTTTATCTGCTGAAGAATCCCCTGCACGCTTAGGATATACCAGCACCAAGAAAATCGGCAAAGCCCATATCCGTAACAAAACCCGCCGCCGTCTGAGAGCCGCCGCCAGAGAAGTTTTTCCGCTTCACGCCCTTCCGAATACGGATTATGTCTTAATCGGGCGTTATAACACGGCGGATTGTCTGTTTGCAAAATTAAAAAAAGACATGGCGTGGAGCCTCAGAAAAATCAACAAACTCTTAACCGAACCCGAAGTAAATGTTGAAGAAAACAATCAAACAAGTTCTGATTCTGCTGATTAAGATATATCAGAAATTTCTCTCTCCGCTATGCCCCGGCGTCTGTCGTTACCGCCCGACTTGCTCGCAATATATGATTGAAGCCATACAAATTCACGGGATTGTCAAAGGGATATGGCTGGGAACCAAACGCATTTTACGCTGCCACCCTTGGGGTGGTTCCGGATACGACCCGGTTCCTCCCAAAATTAAAGCACCTGATAAGAAAAGATAATCGCTTGCTTTAACAACAAATATATATTAAATATTAAAGCAAAATGGAATATTGCGGCAAGCCTGCCGCCCGATAAACAGATTTAGGAGTTTTTATAAAAATGAAAGAAGAAGTCAAAGGCTTATACATAGCCGTAATCCTTTCTATTGCCGTTATTTTCATAACCAACGCCCTGTTTGATAAAGACGTTCCGGAAACATCGGTTGCCGCCCCTTCTGTTGAATCGGAAGCGAAACTTCCTGAAAAAAGCATTGAAGAAAACAACACTCCTGTCATAGAAGAAGAAACCAAGCTTTCCGCTGAAGAAATTATTTCTCAAGATAAAAGAATTAACATTCAAAACGAAGCCTTAACCGGTTCAATTCGCGTCAAAGGAGCACGTTTTGACAATCTGCTTTTGGAAAAATACAAACAAACCATTGAAGAAGGCAGTCCGGACGTTGAACTACTCTATCCGGCCAAAACCGCAAATCCTTACTATGCGGAATTCGGCTGGCTCTCCACCAACAACATAAAAACCCCAAACAAAGATACAATCTGGACAGTTAAAGGCACTAAACTAACCCCTTCTTCTCCGCTTGTGTTTGAATGGAACAACGGCCAGGGCTTAAAATTCATTCGCAAAGTATCCATTGACAACAACTATATGTTCACCATCCAACAGGATGTTGAAAACAATACCGGCCATGAAATAACTCTTTACCCTTACGGACTGATTAACAAAAGCGTTGATCAAGAAAAAGTTTCCGGCGGTGTTGTCCATCAGGGCTTAATCGGCGTTGTTGATAAAAACCTCAAAGAATTAAAATACAAAGATTTGGAAAACAAAGAATATAAAGAATTCAAAACCTCCGGCGGCTGGGGTGGTTTTTCCGATCGTTACTGGTTTACTGCCCTGATTTTAAACAACAGTAACGAACAAACCGTCAAGTTCAGCAATACCGGAAAAGACAACTATCAGGTTGATTATGTCGGTGCGCCGGTTAAAATCGCTCCGGATTCTGTCGGCACCAACAACCTGATGTTCTTTGCCGGAGCCAAAGAAATTAAATTATTGGATACTTACACCAAAAAATTGGGCATTGAAAAGTTCGATTTAGCGGTAGACTTCGGTTGGTATTACTTTTTGACTAAACCGTTCTTCTATATCCTCGACTTCTTATACAACCTCATCGGAAACATGGGCTGGGCAATTTTGTTATTTGCCGCCTTATTAAGACTGTGCATGTTCCCTGTTGCCAACAAGTCTTATGAGAGCATGTCTAAAATGAAGAAGGTTCAACCGAAACTGAAAGAACTTCAGGAAAGATATAAAGACGATAAAATGAAACTCCAACAGGAAACTATGGCTCTCTACCGTCGGGATAAAATTAACCCTGCCGCCGGTTGCCTGCCGATGTTGATTCAAATTCCGGTGTTCTTCTCTCTGTATAAAGTTTTGAACATTTCCATTGAAATCCGTCAGGCTCCGTTTATTGGCTGGATTAAAGACCTTTCCGCACCGGATCCTTTAACCTTGTCTGTCCTGCTTCATATTCCGGTTCCGGGATTATTAAACATTGGCGTTTGGCCGATTCTCATGGGTATAACCATGTTCGTCCAACAAAAATTAAATCCGGCTCCGACCAACAAGGACCAAGCCCGTATGTTTGCCATGATGCCGTTAATCTTTACTTTCATGTTGGGACATTTCGCTTCCGGTTTGGTTATTTACTGGACATTAAGCAACCTGCTTTCTATCATCCAGCAAAAAGCCATTATGAAGAAAAACGGAGTTAAGTAATGAGTTTTGAGCTGCCGGAATTTGACGACACCCAAATTGAGAACGGAAAACAACTGTTCAAACAGCCGTGTAATTTCGTTCTCGGGGTAGCTAAATTGCAGCAGCTCCCGGATTCGGAAATTCCGGAAATTGCTTTTGCAGGACGTTCCAACGTCGGAAAATCCAGCATTATCAACGCTCTTTTCGGACAGAAAAAATTAGCAAAAACCTCAAACACTCCGGGAAGAACACAACAGCTGAATTACTTTAATCTGGCGGATAAAATCCATATTGTCGATATGCCCGGATACGGCTTCGCACAAGCACCGGAAAGCATGGTCAAACAATGGACAAACCTTGTTTTTACCTACCTTCAAGGACGTGTAAACTTAAAGCGTGTTTTTCTGCTGATTGACTCCCGCCATGGTATTAAGAAAGCCGATTTGGAAACAATGGAACTTCTGGATAAAGCCGCTGTTACCTACCAAATCGTACTGACCAAAACCGATAAAATTTCAGCCAAGGCTCTGGAAAAAGTCATTACCGAAACCAAAGAAACCATTTCCAAACACGCCGCGGCTTACATAACGATTATCGCCACCAGTTCTGAGAAAAACATCGGACTGGATTTATTGCGTGCCGAAATCGCCACTCTGGCTCAAACAAAATAATCCTTGCTTTATTACAATATCCCCCCTAAACTCAGTCTCATAAAAAACTGATTATTCTAACTAAAAACTATATCGCCTATGGGAAATCCCGTATATTTTTGTATCATGATGGCAATTATCGTCATTTCAATTGCCCTCCTTTGGAAATACCAAAGTAAACCTAAGAAAAAAAGAAGAAAAAAGTCAATCTTCCGTTCACGCCGATACTGAAGATAAAAAAAGGACTAAAAAACAGCCTTCTGAGTAACAACCCCTATCAACCGGAGACGTTTTAACAGCATAAAAACCTCTCCGGTTTTATTGTTTTAAAAACCTAATAACACAAAATGCCTTTTAAAAATACAGGCAGCATACACTTTTTTGTTGCAAAAAAAAAAAAAGACTTAGTATGGATAGTATTACTA
>CAZFRT010000004.1:0-25837 GCA_964521455.1 uncultured Azospirillum sp. | reverse complement strand
TGACGGTGAACTGATAGGTGGTGTTGTGCCGCAGGGTATTGCCATCGGTAACGATAACAAATTGCTGGGTAAGGTTAATAATGATGGTTCCGTTCGTATGTCTTCCGGCAAAATTATCGGTAAAGTTCTGCCGACGGGTTTGGTCATTGATGATTATTTTGATGTTATCGGTTCGGTTTTGTTCCCGGGGTTAGTTTATTCTGACGGTGGTCGGACGGTCGGTCGCCTGACCGGTGACGGTTTATATACAAATCTGCAAGGACAGGAGATAGGTTTTGTTTCCCCTGACGGTTATGCTTACCGCCGGGTTGGAACGGATTATGTGTTGGACGGACGTTTAATTTCATCCAAAATGGTGGTTTCTGAGACGGGAGAGTTTATCGGCAGTGTTACTCCGGGTGGAAATATTACGAATTTTGATGCCGTAACCATCGGTTTTATTAAAGCAAACGGTTTTGCTTATAATGAAAACAATATGATTATCGGCCGTATCGTGCGTTCGGGATATGCGTTTGACAATTTTGGCCGCTATCTTGGTTTTGTAACCTATAACGGCGAAGTCCTTGATAAAGATAAACTGGTCGGACATTTGCGTTCTGACGGTAAAATTTCCGGGGAAAAAGGGGAGATTATCGGCTTCAGTGTTGATATTTCGGCGACGGCAACGGATTCTACCGGAAAGTTCTTAGGTCGCATTATGCCGAACGGAAAAATTTATCGAGCCAGAGAAGAAGCCGGAACACTGGGTGCCAAAGGCATTGTTTACAATAAAGATGGAAATTCCGTCGGTAAAATCATTCACTCAGGTCCTGTCTTTGATTATAAAGGTTCCTTAGTGGCCCATGCTTTAAAAAACGGCAAAGTTATTTTATTGGAAGGTACTCCGACGGGTTACGTTATCGGCAATCAGGCTTTTGATAATAACGGACGGTTGACCGGTGCGACAATGGATGAGCTCTTGGTTATCAACGGAAATAACAAAGCTTTGGGTATTGTCGGAATTAATGCTTCCGTTTTTGATGAAGACGAACGCCGTATTGTTTCTCCTTTCGGATATGTTTTTAATACGGACGGTAGTATCAATGGTGCGGCCTTTCCTCTGGGAGCAATATATAATATCAGCGGAATTTCCGTCTCAGAAATTTCCCCGAATGGAGAGTTGTATAATAAAGGAAGTCTGAGCCTTGGCAAATTAACCCAAAACGGTGTTAATATTGATGAGAGAAACCGGATTCTCGGGAAGAATGTTTGTCCGCTGTTTGTCGCGGATGAAAACGGAACTTCTTTGGGCAATATGTCCGAAGGCAACCTGGTTTTAAATAAAGGTTTGAAAATAACGGCAAAAGTTTTGCCTGATTATTCCGTTGTTCCGACATCCTCCGATGATTCCGTCGATTTAAGCCCGAAAACGGGAAATGCTTATAAAAACAATATCGTAATAAGTTATACAGGAAACCTCTTGGGATATACTAATGATGACGGTAGTGTCCGCGACTTTAATGGAAACCGTCTGGGTAAAGTTGCCGGAGCGGAAATGGTCGTCGACAATAACGGATCTGTTATCGGCGGCTTGATAGGATATGATACTGTTGTTGACGATGATTGTTTGGTTATCGGTGTGGTTGACCCGAAAGGGGAAATCAAAAATTTCCGTAATGTAAGCATGGGGCGGGTCTTATTAAACGGTCAGGCTGTTTCAGAAAGCGGAAATTATATCGGTTATGCGATTAATGCACGTTCAGTCATCGATTATAGCGGAAACGTTCTCGGCGTTGCTTCTTCCAACGGTCGGGTGTTAAACTATGCAAACGAACAATTGGGCTGCCTGAATAAGAAAAAACTTTTAAAAAATGCTGATAATACGGTTATCGGTGGCAGTATTGAATATTCTCGGGTAATGAACTTTAACGGAACAATTATCGGTCGCAGTATCTTGGATGGTTCTGTTGTCAATGACAAAAGTATGGTTATTGGTTACATGCAGCCGGATGGTAATGTTAACTCAAAAACCGGAGTTCCTGTGGGTGGCTTGTTTAAGTATAAAGTTGCCTTTGACGATAATAATAAATTTATCGGACGGGTTTTGGAAAACGGTAAAGTTGTCAATGCCGGAAATGAAGAGATCGGACAAGTTGACTTTATTGGTTATGTTTTAGGCAAAGACGGTGCCAAAATCGGTTATGCTTTGTATGATTTTTATATTTATGACAATAACTTCTCTGTCATTGGCTATATCAACAAAGACGGAAGTGTTTTATCCTTGCTGGGGCAAAAACTGGGAACTTTAGATCGCGGTTTCCTCATTGACAGAGGCGGGCAGGTTATTGGTCGCGGTAACCGTGATTTTTATATTCGTGATGAAAGCAATTTGGTTTTGGGTGAGTTAAATTTGGACGGCGAATTGATTAACATGTCCGGAGAGATACTCGGTACCATAAACAAAGAAGGCAATATCTTAAATAGCGAAGGCAAAACAATCGCTACAGCCAAACCGTTGCAATTCTATAATCTGACGTTAGACCGTCAAAAAGTGTATGACGAAAACGGAAACCTGATAGGTTATGTTAACAAAGACGGTAGTGTCGTTGATGAAAACGGCAAGCTTATCGGCTTGGTAAATGATGACGGCATTGTGATTTCGGCTAACGGCAATATCATCGGAGGAACTTCTCTTGATTGGTACGAAAAAGCACCGCAAACTGCTCCAAAAGACAATAAGCTTCCTGAGGTTGGGGTTAATGAATATCAGGAAATTAAGGAAAAATACCGCAAATCTTTAGGGATTGCCTTGACGCCGGATGGTGAATACCTCGGTGAAATTATGGAAGACGGTAATGTGGTCGACAAGAACGGAAAAGTCTTGGGACACAAAATGCCGGATGGCTTGGTTATTGATAATGACGGAACATTAATCGGTGTTGAAGAAGCCAGTAAGCCGAATACGGACGGAATGTTTATTCCGGCGGGAACTTTCGGCAGTGGCGGAGCTTATGGTGTAGGCAACGGTTCCGGAACCAATTTAGGACCGGGAGGCGGTTTTGGTCCGGGAGAGCGTTACGATCCTCAGCGTGCGGCCGCTTTGGATGCAGCACAAAACCAACGTCGACAGGGAATGGCTGTCGGTAGAATCAGTACCAATATCAGAAAAGAAGCCTTTGATGGTTACCAGAAAAACTGGGATGAACAAGGCGTTTCCAAAGCCATTTCTTCATGGCGAGTTAAGTTAGATGAGATGATTTTTGCGGATAAACCTATTCCGGCTGTATTATCTCGCTCTATCGACAGCAATAATCCGACCCCGATTACGGCTTTTGTGGAAAGAAATATTTATGCCGAAGAGGGACGGAACATTATTATTCCTGCGGGTAGCCGTTTGGTAGGAACACTCGGTGGCTTGACCGGAACCACGGAAACAACTTCTCAGTCTGCAAAAGTTCAAATCTCTTGGGAACGTTTGATTCGTCCTGACGGTGTTTTATTTACCTTTGCAGGTATTACGGCCGATGCTCAGGGTCGCGGAGGTGCTTTAGGTTATCTGGATCAGCAGTTGTTTAAGAAATATACTTTGCCGATTATGACCACGGCGTTGACCAGTTATACGTCTTATTTAATGGCGGATGATAAAAAAAGCAGCGGTGAGAGTGAAAGCTCCAGACAACAAGCCGCCAATGATGCTCGTCAAAACTTCCTGAACGAAATGAATCAGGTCTTTGAACAAATCTTGGCAGATAAAACCAACATTAAGCCATTGACTTATGTTCCTGCCGGTACCAGAATTATTGTTTTCCCGAATGTCGATTTGTGGATGAGAACCGAAGAACGTGATGCAGAAGCAAGTACCGGACAAGGTAGTAAGAAAGACGTCTTCATCGATGATGAAAAAGTTACAAATGACAGAAAACTGCAAGAAAACAAACGTGCTGTCAATATCAGTGCAAGTTCTGCATCTCAGGCCGGAAATGTTTTGTATGAGGCTGATGATGCCGGTATTGAAGCTGTTGATGCTCCGCCTAAGTTGATTGATGACAGCAGTGTCAAAAACAAGAAAAAAGCAACACAGGGACAGCCTACAAATCCGGGATTGGTAAGCGGTACGCCACCACCTCCGCCGACATATTCGACAACGCCGGGAGCTAATAAAACATCATCCGGCAGCTCCGGCGGCAACCAAAACAGCGACAGCAGTGTCCCTCAATTATTCTGACAGGAGAATGGGAAATGAGTTTTAAAGTATTGGAGTCAGTGTTAAGACCGTTATCTTATTGGTATAATCAGGATAATATCGAAGAAGTTGCCATCAACCGCTCCGGGCAGATTTGGCTACGTCTTCGCGGTAAAAGAGCTTATCCGTGGGTAATGTATAAGGATGAAAAGTTATCTAAAGAATATCTGGTGGATTTGCTCTATATCATTGCTAATACATACGAACTTCCGTTTGATCCGGTTCAGGGAACACCGGTCGTGTATGCAACGATTCCGGGAGAACACCGTTTTTCAGCCATTGCCGGCCGAAACGTCATGTATGACCAAGATGACCTGACCGGAGGTGTGGCGATTGCCATCCGTCTTCATAGTGAAGATGTTGCGTTTGGTTTGCAAGATTACGGTTTGAGCCAAGGCTCGGGGTTGCATAAGATTAATCCGTTAAAAGATATTAAAGATCCTGAAGATCCGTATGAGCGTCTCTTGCTCAGCTTAAAACGAGGGGATCATATTTTAGTCAGTGGTGCGACTTCAACCGGTAAGACCACGTTCTTAAACAACTTACTTAAGATTTTGGACATCAACAAACGAATTGTAACGATTGAGGATACCCGAGAACTTTTGGTTCCGCACCCAAACCGTGTTCATCTTGTGTTATCCCGTACGGAACAAACCAATACCATGGACTATAGCAAAATCATCGACTTGGTGGTACGTTTTACGCCTGACGCTATCATCGGCGGTGAGATTTCCACCAGCAATGCCGGAGCCTTGTGGGAACTGATGGGATCCGGACACGATAACTGTCTGGCAACAATCCACGCCGAGAGTTCCGAAGCCGCTTATAAAGCCTTTACAGATCGTATTTTGCACACATATCCGACAATTGACAGGGTAAAAACCATTGAGGAAATGCACAAGAAGCTCCGTGTTGTGCAAATTAACCGTGATGGTAACCTGCGTGCCATTACAGAAGTTACTTAAGGAAAAAGCCCTCTCAATCGAGAGGGCTTTATTTTAATCAGTCAATTCGAGTTTGATATTTTTCTTATAAAACTCTAATAGTTTTTTGACGTATGGAATGGGGACGGATTTTCCTAGTTCTATTCGGTCGAGTTGTTTTTGAGGAATATTTACTCGTTGTTGCAGAGAGGTGAGACGAAGACTCCTTTTTCGTCTTTCTTCCCAAAGAGCATACCCCAATTGTCGGGCGATAATTTTATTAACATAACTGGATTTATTAATAGGTTCAGTCATTTTTTTCAAACTCCTTAATTTTGTTTTAGTTAAACAAAACCCTGCCTAAAAAAGACAGGGGGAGTTGGAAACTGTCTAAACGCAGTCTGGGTTATTCGAGCATAGCCTTATATCCCCAGCTCCCCCCTTAAGAGGAGTTGTTTATTGTTTAGAAGGAGCTTCCACACTCCGCAGTCCACCTCTGAACTGCAAGAAAGATGATAATGGAAATAGATTAATTTGCAATTAAAAAGCCGGAAAAACTCCGGCTTTTTTAAGATTATTTATTGCAAAGGCGGGATATTTAACTGAGCAATGCTTCCCGGCTTGATTTTGATATTGGAATAGCGCATGTTCCCGGTCTCAATAACAAATCTCTGCCGCCCCGTCAACTGTGAGGCCAAATCATAAAAATCTCTGGCATTGAGTTCTTGTCTTTGCGGATTCATAATATATAAAACACAACCTTGTGTTCTCTCCGCAATACCGCAACGGGCACGTCCTCTCGGTACTTCCGGATTAATGACAACCCCTTGTAAACCGTCTCTGACGATGGTCTCTTGTGTAAAGAACAATTTAGCCAATCCAAATCCGACGATAAACATAACAATACTAATCATTACTAAAATTTTAGTCGAAACACTGCCGGCGGCAAACTGCTCGGAAATGGTATACTGCGGAGCAACCAAATCTTGCTCATCCAAGAACTGTGGCGTAAAGTCATTTTCGTTGTTAAAAACATTTTTATCTTCATTTAGTGCCGGAACATTGGCAATACCGGAAGATTGAGAATTTCCACCATCCAAAAATTCATCCAGATTAAAATCTCCGTCAAAATTTGTTCCTGCCGGAGCAGATGGACGTTGCTGAAAATTTTGTCCCTGCATTCCCGGTGCTCTCGGTGGAACAGGAGCTCCGTTCGGATTGCTGACCAGTTTTTTTACCGGGCGTTTTACTTTTTTTAACTTAGGACGGTTAGGGTCTGCCGGTCCCTGTGTCATACCGTTATTATTGAAAATATTATCGTCCATTGTACTGCCTCTTATAAATTCTTTTTAATAGGTTTATTGGTTTTCATTGTTCTGATAATTCTAGGTACCATAAATACCACGGTTTCCGATTTCGGAGAATTAACACCAAAGACCCCGTTCGGTATGCCGATAATCAGGAAGTTTTCGCCCAAGCGACTTCTGACGTTAAATTGGGTAATTTCCCCATTAGTACCTTCCAACGTAACATTGGAAAAGATTTTGTTATCGTATTCCAACGATGCTTTTGCCAAAATAGAAAGTCCGGCCTCGATGGAATCCCTTTTGGCACATTTACCGATGTCAAAACGGGCAAACCAAAGGTTAGGAACAACAAACTTTCCTTCGGCTACGGGAACAACCATAGCCTGTTGTCCTAAAAATCCGTGTAAAGTACTAACATTTAACTCATTAGATGTAGTCAATACTCTGCCGATTACACCTGTCTTGGCTGTTTTTATTGTTCCGTAGTCAAAAACTTTAAGCATATTCTGCCAGTTGACGTCTTGAGATCTGTTGTACGGATAAATTCGAAAAATATTGACGTCAAAAGCGACCAAAACCGGATTGTCTTCAAAATACTTAATCAAATCCATAACTTTATTGCGAAGTTCAAAATCAGCGTCAAACGTAATGGAATAATCAGACCAGTCGGTAGTAATGTCCGTAATGCCGGAACCTCTGAGAACATCAAGAAGTCCGAGAATAATAGGACGGGATTTCGGGACATAAAGGCTGAAGTTTGCTTTTCGGCTGATTGTCAGAACCTTTTTGTCGGCGTTGTAATAGTAATAAACTTCTGCGGCGTCGGCAATCATGTTGATAACTTCGGAAAATTCGCCGCGTAAATTCTCTGCAGAAATATTTGCGTATGGAGCGTCTTTTGCCACGAGTTTGATACCGGCTTCTTTAACCAGTTTCAACATGGCTTTTTCTGCCGGCATGGTGTCAAACGAAAAACCTGTAACTTCAAATCTCGGCAAAACATCGTTGTTGCCGTTTTTAACCAGATTAAATGCCGTAACGTTATAAGGAATGCTCGTAATCATTTCCTGGGTTGCCCAATTGGCTGAACAACGCAAAGGTGTTTCTAAGTCGAGAGAACTGGCTCCTTTTGGTGTCCGTATCATGTTAGGATCTTCGGGGAGAATAACCTGCATATTGGCTGAAATGATTTCTTCCTGACGAGGACGCGGTTTTTCCTTCGAAGTGCACGAAACAACGGATAAAAACGCAAATGCAACCAAAAAGATTTTAACTGAGTTATGTAATTTTATCTTGTTCATTAGATTAGTTGCTTCCTTCGGTTTTTGGCGGAATAGCCTGTGCGTTTTCCGGATTAACCGGTTTTTTGATTTTAATAACTTTTTTAAGAGTTTTTTCCTCTTGATCCTGCTTCATCAGTTTTTCCATTAACTGATCCATATTCATTCCGGCACCGGCGGTCGGGTCATCCGACTTATCAAATTCGCCCAGAGCTTGTTTCATCTTGTCAAGCTCTCCGGCATCTTCCTTAATCATCTCAGGGGAAGAGTTGTTTTTAAGTTCCAGCTGGTATTCCTGAAGATTTTTCTTTAACGCTTCAACACCGCCGGCAATTTTCTTTTCCACATAAGGATAAAGTTCTTTGTGTTCGAGTATAAATTCTCCGGTTTCGCTGATTTCTTCCAAAACATCAAGAATATATCTATAAAAAGGATATTCTTCCATGGCAATATTGCCCATACGCACACATCTGGCGGCAATTCTGGAAATCGTCCGGTCATAGTAATCTCTCAGGACAATGTAATTGTCCAGATACCATAGGGTTTCTTTGCTGACAGCGGGCGTCGTGTTTACGTTTGGTTCTATTGATACAACTCCTCAATTCTAACCTTTAATTTAGTTTAGCGGAAGATGTTTGTAAATTGTTTTCTCTAACCTTTACCCAATTATATATTACCGGGTTTATAAGGTTCGTTATTTTCTTCATTATCCAGTTCGGCAATACCGATATTTGCTTCTTGCACGTTGTCAAACAACGGCTGAACGGGAGCCGTGGTCGCCGGCATGAGGATATCCTGTTGAAAATAAATATCTTCAGAGGAATCTAGGGCTTGCTCTGTGTCGCCGGATAATAAATTTTGATAAGGATTGGATGTTGTGTTTTCTGAGGAAGGAGCAGCATTATCCGAAATTGTTTCTTGTGAAAGATTTTCCTCAGCGATGTCTTCGGCCGGTTGCTCAACAGAAAAAATGCTTTGTTCATTAGACATATCTGATGTTTCTGATGCGGGGATGTCTTCTGAAATGTTTTCTTCAGAAATCATTTCATATGCAGGAACATCTTCTTCAGTGTCTTCCTCATATTCCCATTCCCACTCTTGATCTTCGGCATTGTTATCGGCATATTCTGTTAATTCACTTTCAGAAGAAAGGCTTTCTTCTTCCCCGGTATCTTCTTCATACTCCCACTCCCATTCTTGCCCTTCGTCATTATGTTCTGCTTCAAAATTGGTGTCTCCGTCTAAAGAAGTCAACACAGCAGTTTCAGTATCTGCGTTTTCTGCTGAAACATTCTCTTCAGTATCTTCTTCGTATTCCCAAGCCCATTCTTGTTCTTCTTCATTTTCCGAAGCTGTTTCTGCTGGCAAAGAGGCTTCCTCCATTATTTCATCTTCAGGAACGTTTTCTTCAGTATCCTCCTCATATTCCCATTCCCATTCTTCTTCCGAACTATCCGCCATATCTAAAGATTGATTATCTTCCGGTTCACCAGCATATCTGTCGGCATCCAAATCAATCGGAGCTGTCTCTTCATTATTAAAATCGCTCAAAGATACAAATTCAGTTGTCGGCAATTCATCCATAAATATTTTTTCTTCTTTTTCTTGAGCTTCTGTTTCAATTTCAAAATTTTCTTCCCAATTCGTAATTTCTTCGCTTTCTTGAGGAAGAATATCTTCCGTCTCTGAAAATTCTTCTTGAATATCCAAAACATCGTCTTCTTTTTCGTCTTCGGCGGACAGAGACGATTCCTGTTCGAAAATTTCTTCTTCATCACTTTCGAGCGGCTGGTTTTCTGCTTCTTCATAAGCCCATTCTTGCTCTTCTTCCTCTTCATCGGAAAAAGTTTCAGTTTCTTCCGGTTCAAAACTTTGTTCTTGTTCTGGCGGAATAACCTCATTGTCTTCACCAGCATATTCCCATTCCCAATCAGAGTTCTCCTCGGCAGGAGTTTCCTGATTTGAGGCTAAATCGTTATCTTCTTCAATGTTGGTATCTGGTTCCTGATATTGCCATTCAAAATCATCTTCGCTGCTGTTATCATCCGAGAGTTGTATATCAATATCATTGTCAAAATTTCCATTATCGTCGCTGTCAAACAACGAAGTATCCAGAGCCGAAGTTTCCGGAACAGGAGATGTTTCCGTATTTTCTGAGGAAACTTCTTCGTATTCCCAAGCCCATTCTTCATTATTTTCGGGGATTGCCGGTAATTGATCCTCATGGTTTACATAGACATATTCATATCCGTCATCGGTTTCTGAAAAGTCATCTTCTTCTAAAGGTGTGTTTTCATTCACTGTCTCCGCGGATTTTTTTTTCTTCTTTTTCTTCTTCTTTTTTTTCTTTTTCTTCGGCTGAGCTTCTTCTTCCGAGGAAGTTTCAATGTCTGCCTCATCTAAAGGAGGTGTGTCTGTATGGTCCTTTTCTTTCGATTCCTCAACAGGAGGCTGTAATATTGTCTCTTCTTGTTTCTGAATAGATTCTTTTTTTTGTGTGGACGGAGAAACGGAAGATTCATAAATCGGTTCTCGGGAAAGATTCATGCTTAACAGAGCAATATTTTCTTTTTGAAAAGCTTTGATTGCATCAACAATTGTCTGGGTTGACATTTGTTGGCTTTCTTTAAGAGCGAGGGAAATGATAGAAGACAGTTCCTTTGTTTGTGTTTTGGCCATTTCCCGGAAAAGTTCGGATTGTGCTTTGACAATCCCTGAAATCATGTCTTCAATCGGTGGAAAAGTTGCCGCTGTATTAATTTGAATATTATTGGCATTATTGTTGGAACTGTTACTGGCGGCTGCTGTATTATTTTGTAAAATCATTTTAGCCAAAGCATTTTGTGAACTGAGAATAGCCTTGGTTAATTGCTCGGATTCTTTTTTTCGATTGGCTTCCGTATATAACAAGGCCTCTTTGAAAACAGAGGAAAATTCTTTGGCAAAAGAAGCGTCCGCAACAATTTTTCCTGAAGTTGCGGAACTTTGAGGAGGGATGGTTGCCTGATGACCCTGACTAGTTTTTTCAGGCTCTTGAATTTGAACTTTTTCCTTTTGTTGGGCACCTGCCAAAGCTGAGGCTAAAATTTGAGAATTAGAAGCTTCTCCCGATGTGTTGTCAGCATTATTAGGCTTAGTCTCTCTGGAAATGCCGGTCTGTTGTTCTAAATCGTCGACATATTCTTGGAGAATAATGCCCCCGGGGAGAGAGGAGAAAATTCCTCTGATTTCAGGCGGTAGCTCTAAAACCATTTTATTAAAGGCATCTTTTCTTTCCGGACCGAAAATATGTAATTGGCGAAAAATGTTTAAAAAACGCTGTGCAACAATGACAGGGTCTTCCTCATTGCCTTTTTTCAGGTAGCTTTTTTTCAAGCCGGTATTTTTTTGCAGGGTGTCTACCACTGTTTTTTCCCGAATCTACACAGTTTTTGTTTAAAATCCATCCATATTACCGATTTTAAACCTTATGTCGTAAATTTCAGGTTAATAAAAAGAAAAAAACACCGCTTATTTCTAGGCGGTGTCGGTGTTTTAGAGGTAAATAGCAACAACTTTGTGAACTTTGTTCAAATCATCGTTTCCGATTTCAATCCGTTCATCAGGATTCCATCTTAAACCGTATAATTGCCCGTTTTCATCTTCACGAATACTGACAATTTTTGCTTCTTCTTCGTTTGCGAAATAAATTGCAATATCCCCGACACTAACAACATCTTGCGGATCAATGAACAAAACAGAACGGGTTGGTAACAAACTGCCTAATCTTCTGGTGCAAAGGTTAACGGCATAAGCATCTTTTTTATTATACAATTGAGGCGGACGCTGAACTTTCTTTGTTTCTTGCTCAAAGTCGATGATAATATCACCGTCTTTTCCTGCAACTCCGTAAACGGAAATTTTGACACCATCCTGATTAGCCGTTGTTCCAAAAGCGGAAATGGCACCGCGAGGAGTAGAAAGTAACTTGTATTTTGCATCATTGCGTTGGATAATTTCCTCCAACATACCTTTTTCTTCAAGATTTTTGATATTTTCTTTCAATTCATCAACAGAAGTGTTCATTGCTTTGGCAATATTCTTGAATTCCTTATCGGAAACTTCTCTCTGTCCCATCTCAATACGATGATAAACGGACAAAGTCATATCAGCACTTTCGGCAACTTCAATCAAAGTCAGATTCTTTTCGTTTCTGATTTGTCTTAAGCCGGCACCTAAAGTTTTTAAGCCACTTTTTTCATTAATTTTATTTCTTCTCTCCTGTTCTCTTCTCCAGGATTGTACAACTTCCTGTTGGGAATTTTGTTCATTTACGAATAATTCCTGCAAAGGACAGTCCAAAAATTCGGCAACTCTGACCAATTGTTCTTGATCAACGCGTCTGTATCCTTTTTCGATTTTGGAGATGGCAGAAAGACTGACGGAAAGATGGTCTGCGAGCTCTTGCATGGAGCGTCCGCGTAATCTTCTGAACATTCTGATCTGATTTGGGAAAATAATTTCTTCCATTTTTGCTTCACCTTTTTATTGTAAAAAAACAACTCTGTTCAACTATTTGCATCATAATAGATGAGAAATATTAATCAAGAAAATAGTACAAAAAAAGACAATATGTGTACAAATATGCAGAAATTGAATTAATTATATTATTAATTGATTTTTATGAATATTGGTTCATAATCATTAACAGTGGTAATTTAAATGTGGAGTTGATTTATGAATAAGAAATTTTGGGTTTATGCTGCAGTATGTACAATGATTACATCTCCGGCATATTCATTTGATTATGAGCAATGCACTAAAAGTGCCAAGACAGATAATGATTATGCTGATTGTATGAAAACGGAAAGCAGCAGATTAATGAATTTGATAAAAAAAGAATATGAGCAAATAGGGAAGGATTCCAGATTTAAAGCTTGGGATAAAGGAAAATTGCAAAATTCCAATAATCTAAAAAAATTGTTTAATGATTGGTTGAATTATAGGGATAGCTATTGCTCGTTATATACACTGTCAATGTCTAATTATATGGGGAGTGATGATTATAATCAACAAAAGTGTGTTTATGACATAACCGAAAGACAGTATAATTATATAAAACTAATAATACAAAATGCAAATTCCGAGATTGTTGGAAGTTAAAAAAATAAAGCCCTCCAAAGAGGGCTTTATTCTTACTTAAATCCTCCTAACGGTCCTTGTTGTCCTTTTCTGGCAATTTGATCTTGGAATGCTTTCATATCTTCGCTTCCGAACATAATCTCATCTTTAGGAACGCTATTGGAGATATTGCCGAGACTATCCATCGGTCTTCCCCCCATTTTTTGATAATAAGAGGTAAAGGAGAAGTTATCTTTTACCGTGTCTTGGGCAATTGAACCGAAACTTCCGTTAGCTCCGTCTTTATTATATTGATAAGAAGACTTTTTGTTGACAATACCGTCAGAAGAATATTTAACGGCTTCGCCCTTTTTCGTAATGGTTTCATACTCTGTTAACGCTCTGTTGCCGGAAAGCGTCCTTCTAAAGTTACTTCTTGTTCCGTCTTTGTGTACTTGGTTAACCTCAAAGACATCCCGGCCGTTATCATCTTTAAAGCTTCTGACATTACGCTGGGTAAATGAACCGTTCAGTGTGGCTCCCTCAATGCCCGGCATTCTCTCTGCCAACATCTGATTTAATAACGCCTCGTTAATGGTATCCGCATCATGGGTTGAACCGTTGCGAATAGCGTGAAGAGCAACCTGATTAACAGAACCGTCTTTATTAATCATATATTTTCCTCCGGCGGCTTTCATTTCTGTTTTTCTGGATGTAACGTTGCCGTTTTTATCACGTTGTTCCTTAACGCTGAAGAATGTATCGGTTCTGGTTGTCGTAGATGCTCCATTGCCCTTTGTTTTTGTTCTGGAGATGTTTTGGCGTCCGGATGCATCCGTTGATAATACCTTCGTAACATTTCTGCGGAGGAACCAACTCTTGGAATTGACGACAACATTTCCGTTTTCATCTACTGTTGCATTAGGATTGTTTTTCATCCTCCATGCTTGGAATCCCATGCGGGCATTATTAAATTTCTCTTTTGCGGTGTTTCCAACGGCAGATACCCCTTTGTCGACCAATCTTCCCGCACCGAGAATTGTTGGCTTGGCAATACCTTTTAAGCCGCTCATGGCATGAGTTCCGACATTAGAACCAATACCCCTGCCATCTTTGTCTTTGCCGACACCAATTGTTTCAGCGAAGTTTTCTGCAAGAGATTTTGCCTCGCCGAGCACAGCCCAGCCTATCAGCATAATAAAGGCTAACTCAAGGAATGTGGTTCCCCACCAAGCCAAACCTTCCAAAATTACTTTATAATCGGAATCTGTTCCGGCATTGATTGTATTGGTTCGTTCAAAACTAGCCGCTAAACGACCGGTTAGAGCTTCAGCCAGAATGAAAACTATAATCGATAAAAAGATAAAGCTGAACATACAATTCAAGAATGTTTCCCAAACTTTCCCAAAATATTTCTTCCTTGTTATCGGAAAAGCGTAGGAGGCTACCGCCATTGGCAATAATGCGGTGGCAACGCTCAATTGCAATACGGCATCAACCAACAAAAACGGATAAATAACCATAAACATAAGAGCGGAAATCCAGAGAACAAGTCCGACAATAACATATCCCATGTGCGGGAAGATCGGCCATCCTCTCCAAGATTCTACGAAAAATCCGACACATAAGGAAGTTGAGCCAAGAGCCATCACATCAAGGAGTTTATCCTGAATAGCTTTAATGGTGCATAAGATGTTGACACCCATAGAGATTGGCAAACCTCCGTTATCGTGTAACCCAAAATCATTTTTACAAGAACTTCCGTCAGTAATAGATTGGGCAAGCTTCATTCCGGTATTAAAGATTGGTTCCATAGCCATGCCAAAGAAAGTGGTTGCATCACTTTTCAAGAAAATTACCACGGCAAGAACGACAAACGCCTGATTAAGAAGAGTTTTGATCATAATTCTAGGCTCTTTTTGTTCCATGGCGGAAACAAATTTCAAAATGGTGATTGAAATCCATATTGCAAAACCAAGCAAAACTATTTTAGACATTGCGTCAGCTAAGGCTGCGTATGCTTTTTTAGCAATACCGCTGGCAGTCTCAAATAAGATTCCGAATAAATCACAGAATATACAATCGGCATAGCTATTTCTGTAGGAGCTGACATTACATTCTCTATTACCTTTGTCTCCGTGAGGAACGGCAATTGAGGATGAGCCTCCTCCGCCTCCGGAAGCACTTCCACCAAAAGAACCGGAAGGTGTTTCTCCTTGTTTGCATAGCCGTTGGTTGTATAATTCTTTTGCTGCCTGTTCAGCTGTCATCCCTGGATTTTCTTGCAGTTTTTTACGGATGGCCATGGATTTATCTGTGAGTGTATTATCTGCTTGAGCACGTTTCTGAGCGGCTTTATATGTATCACTATTAGTTCCGTAGCTTGCGTACCCTGATGTTGCTCTTTTTTCGTTTAGGGCGTGGACAACCTCTTGTTCAGAACATTTTGAAAAATCAGTTCCACATTTTTGTACAACAGAATTAACCCAAGCTGTTGCACCACACGGACCACCTGTCTTTTTACACTTCATACCACCTTGTCCACCAGCAATGGCGGCGGCAACAATTGACATTTGAGTTTCGGGAGGTAAAGAATCCCAGCTTATAGAAGCTCCACTATTTTTTAGAGCCCCTTTGGCAGCCTTAGTAAATTCTCTGGTTATGTACGCATCTTGATAAGCTTCGGTTTCTTTTCCGTAAGTTGCCCAAGCATCACGAAAAGCCTTATTTTGAGCGGGATACTTCACATCGTTACAAGCATATAAAATGGTTTCTTTTAATGATTTTCCACCGGATAATTTATTAAATAATTCAGGATTCTCTTTTTGTAATTCTTTTAAGAAGTTAGGAAATGTACTGTTGAATTCAGTCTTATCACCACTAGCTCCGGCAGAACCGCAGATCATCTGGTTTTTACCATAAGAGCATCCACCAGTATCTTTTCCTGCATATTTTCCGTTACCATAGCAGTTTCCCCCTGTTCCCTTTTGTGGGTAATAGTTTACAACACCAGGGTTACCTTTTGATTCTCCGACAGCAGACAAAGCAACCATGTTATCCTTGTCAAAATAATACACACACCCTGGTTTATAATTTCTCGTATCTGAGGTCAAAGGTGTCTGTTGTTTAGGTTCTGCCGTCATGTCAAAAGTTTCTAATCCGGTAGGATTTCCGGAAACCTTATTATTTCTTGCTAAACAGGAAGGATCTACAACAGAACCACCATCATCTGCCGCTTCAAAATGTAAGTGAGGACCATAAGCACAGCCATTTCTGTTATTGTTGTTTGCTTTACAAGCACAGCTGACTGATACAATTTTCCCGTCTTGGCATGCATGACAAGGATCGACAGGTTGAGAGCATCCTGCAACACAGTTTGAACCTCCGGAACGGGCAATCAGCTGGCCTTTTTTTACGACATTTCCTTTTGAGACATTTATTGAAGATAAATGCATATATGTTGTTGTATAAAAATTTTGTTTTCCGGCCAAATCGGTTCCTGCTTTAAGATGTTTAATTCTGATCAGTCTTCCTGCCCCTTTTGCACAATTGACTGCTTCAGTAACAGTTCCGTCTGCGGCGGCATAAACTTCTGTACCACTAGGTACGCTATAATCATACCCATGGTGTCCGGTTTTATTTCCAGATCGTGTTCCCGGTGCAGAAATCATACTTGAAACAGAACCTTTAAATGGTGCAAAATTAAAATTTTTATTATTAGCTGTTTGTGCTGCTTTAACCCATGTGCAACATCTATGAACGACAGTAGTATCAACTTTACAGCTGGAATCGAGTTCACATCCGATTAAGCCTTTATTAATATCCTGTTGGCACTCTTCCGCAGTGTTATAACCTTTTTTCCCAACTTTACTAAAGTTTCCGGCGAAGGAAGATGTTGTAGCAAAAATGAGCAGCAGAATACAAAGATAGGCACTTGTTTTCACAAATTTTCTCAGAATATGTAAGTTCAGTTTCATCATTTTAACCACCTGCTACTGATTATCCTGTCCGTCGGTATTGTTGTTTTGTTGGTTAGGGTCAGGGGCATTATTATTAGGGGTATTATTACTTTGGGTATTGTTTTTCTTGCCCGTCTGACTACCTTTCTTTTTCAAAGATTGGCCTTTTTTCTCCAATTTAGCTCCGGCTTTTTCAATGGACTGTCCGGCCTTTTCAATAGCCAGTCCTGCTTTTTCAATGGTTTTTCCTGCAGCTTTCATGCCTTTTCCAACAGCTTTCATGCCTTTTCCTACAGCTTTGGTAGCTTTTCCGGTATATTCTGTTGCCACACCACCAGCTTTCATTGCAGCACCTGCAATTATCATTGGAACTCCGACAATAGCTCCAACTCCGGTATAGGATGCACCACCTCCGGCATCCATTAAAGCATCACCACTAGCGGAAATACCTTTTCCGGCTCCCTCTACGGCTTGTCCGGTTCCCTCTACAGCTCCTCCGGCTCCCTCTACAGCTTGTCCGGTCTGTCTTACGGCTTGACCTGTTTGTTTAACTGCGGCACCGGAGTGCTTAGCGGCAGCACCGGTGTTTTTAACCGTAGATCCGGTAGCGGAAATGGCATTCTTTTTAGCCTTATCGTCATCCTTTCCTTTAAATTTACTTTTAACGAATCTTGCTGCTTTAAAAGCTGTTTTAGTCACTGCCTCCGTAGCTTTTCCGCCTACCTTTGCTGTTACTCTTATCGCTTTCTTACCGGCACCGATAGTAGCTTTCTTGGCAATGTCGGTCATTCGGGTCATTTCAGTATGCATAGGAGTCTGGTTTATGAGGCCGCCTTCAAAGAAACGATTGACATAATCAGAAATTGTTGAACCTATTAGTTTCATTGAATACAGATAAGCAAAAACAATAATGATAAAATATGGTCCGGTAATAGCAAAGGTTTCCGATATCCATTCAGAATCTCCGGCTTCGATTCGTTTATAGAATTCATCAATATCACGAATAGATTTACTTACTAAAATCAGTGCGTATGATCCTGTCATGCCCAACATCATAAATGTACCGGCCGCTTTAATAATTGTGGATACACAAGATTTTATCTTCCCTTCCGTTGGTTTAAATGGCCACAGAGCCATCAAAACCGGAAATACAATAACGGCAAACCCCATCTTAAATGAAATGTCCAACAGGTAATAAGAAAAACCCAGTGTAAGCATAAAACCGCAAAACCAAATAGCTGCACCGCATATCCAAATCCAAAAATTTGGAATAACAATAGTAAAGATTTCACTTCCAACGAGATTAAGAGTCCAACGCCAAGCTCCCGCGTTAATGGAGTGACAGGTAAGAGAGTGACCGATAATCAGGTTAGTGGCAACAGTTTTATCCATACTTTCCGTAAAGCCCATAATGTCATTAATCAGTTGGGGAGAAACAACTTTTGTTCCCTTAACAGTATATGTTGAACTAGGTGTAAGCTCCAGATGAGACGGAGAAGCTTCTAACAATGAAATTCCGTAACTTGCTCCGGCATTCATGATTGGCTCGACAATATAAGTCATAAACGTAGCAACCCCGGAAACGATAACAACATAAGCAACCAGACATTTAAACAGTGTTACAAACAATGTATTAACCATTGCCGCCGGTTCTATGTTGGTAAAGCTTGAAATTTGTTGAATAACAAAGAAAGCAATCCAAAGCATTAAGCCTATTTGCAGAATAATTATCGCTGCTTCCGTTGTAATATCTTCTGCATTGGAACAAGCATCCAAAAAGGTTGTAATAAGTGTTTTTACAATAATACATGAATAACAGGAGGATTGATATTTCCGTCTCATGCCATCAATGTTACAAGAGGCATTGGAACCCTCCTGTCTGGTAATTTCAATTATCTTAGGTGTATCCGGAATGTTTTCGGTAACCAAATGTTCCTCCGCTGTCGTATTACCTTTGCTGTCTGTGCTTACGGATGTGGTATTTCCGGCAATGTTAGTTGTTACTGAGCTTTTTCGTTCCGAGGGATCAACATTGGACGCGTCATTCCAGCGAAGATACCAATCGGTTGCATCTTTACACTCATATTCTGTTGAAGATAGCGTTCCAATATTAGTTTGAGAATCCATGCTCTGAGTAGATGTCTTCGTCATACACTTTGTTCCGACCGGACAACCGTGTGGATATTTAGGACCACAGGCTCCGCCTTCCATAAGAGCATTATAGGCTTGAGCTTTGTTAACAAGATTTTGATACATGGTAGGGTAGCTTTTTCTTGTACTTTCAAGCAATTTTTGAGCAGAAATCGGAGCGGCAGTTACACCATAACTTATTTTATCTCCAGTGTTTCCTGATTCTATAGTACCATCTTCATTTACGCGACCAAAATGCTTAGGGTCAAATTCTGCTTCATATATAAAAGTACTCCAGCCGGCATCTGTTTTTTCAGCTTCCTTGTCGGCTATTTGTTTTTTTGCCAAACAAAATTCATATTCGGCCTTATTGGTTGCTTTAATTTTTTCAATCTGTTCTTTAGTATATCCTTTTTCAGAGAATTTTTTTTCATCAACCTTTTTTTGTTCACATTTAACAGTATTCCAATAAGCATTAGCGGAAAAAGGAGCAAACAGACAAATAAAAGAGAACATAGCCATGCATACAAAAACACTTTTTTGCATTTTATGCATTAAAATATGTAAATTTATACTTCTCATTGCATACCTCCGGAAGGCTTTGGTACATCTAAATCTTCAGCTGAGGAGTTTTTAACGGTATCGCTGGCATTTGTGACTTTACTATATTTATCCATAACTTGTCCTGAGACAGATTTTTTCTCATCCTCTTTATCTTCCTCTTCATCATCTTTTGAGAATTTTTTACCAATAGCATGGAACCATCCAACAACAGGTATTTTAGAAATAAGGAAGTCAACGCCTTTTTTAACAACACCTTTAAGTTTCTTTTGGAATACACTGTCTGTACCGCCGCCGACCAACGAACCGGATACTTCTTGGGCAATTCCGACGGAATATATAAGCAGAAAGGCAATCATTATCAGGCACATAAACGGAACACTGAATTCTTTGAAACTCTGATAATCCTGACCGGCATCAAAGAGTGCAGCATTGTCTTTAATAACTTGTTCCATAGCCAACAACGCCATAGTCATCATAATGGCAATAAACATCATAAAGGCCGCGGAATTAAGAATAGTATAAAATCCGAAATTTGCCCATTTCTTTGTTTTGTCGAAAGCAAAAGCCATGATTAAAAGCGGCAGTAAAATCATCATAATAGTCATTTTGAAAATGGTATCGACAAGATAGAAAACAAACCCGAGTTTTACAAAGGTAAAACAAAGTAAAATACAAAGTCCGATAATAACAGGCATAATTCCGGGAGCTGCCATAACTTTAAATGATACGGCATATCCAAGATTCAAACGTTCATTAACGGCACAAATCATGCAGTCCATCATCTGTTTCGGAGCAGCCGGGAAATTAACCAAATTTGCAGGCTCCATCTTTACCGCTTTACAAACAACAGGGTGTCCGACTTCCCAGGTTTCCCCAAACATGGAAATGGTTCCCGCAGTTCCATTATTAGCTTTGGAAAGAATCTCACTTCCAAATTCAAGAAATGCGTTATAAAGAGGAAAAATAATGGAGTTCATCACAAATAACAGATGATCTGTAGATGAGGCTAGTAGTCCGCAAACAATACAAATAAAGAGTTTTTTTAGGATTTCCGTCCACACTTCAGCCATATTTTCTTCAGTAAAGGAACTGACGTGTTTAATTAGACGGAAAGACAGCCAAACGGCAAAGGCAATCATCATCATTGCCAAAGCTCCACCGGTCAGTTTTGAATAACTGCCCATGGCAACTTTTCCCATTTCATCATATAATAAGTCGACAACACCGGTCTGCCAACATTTTCGTTGCTCAGCGGAATAATTATCAGCATCACTTTCCGTTGAATCACCCATGGTTCCCATGCTGTTTGTATCGTTATTAGGACTGCAGGCAGTAGCCATGAACACTACAGATAAAATAATCATCAGTAGTTTTAACAGCTTATTTATGTTCATGGTCTTTATCATTTTATTAGTCCTATTATTTACCGAAGGTATATGGATCTCCGCCTAAGGCCTGATGAGCTTTAGCCATTGCGAAAGTTCCATCAACATCAAGGGATGATTCATTGGCTTTTCGGCTTTGAATGCTGTCATACAAGTGTTTATCGCTTTCTGATAAGTCATTTGCATTTACACGAACCTTTTTATGGAAGTCAACTTGTCCGACTTCATCGGTTTGGTAAGAGAACCCTTGACCTTTAATGTTCCTGCTGCTGACGTTTGCTTGTTCAGCTTGTCTTACCCTGTCAAAAATGTGTTGACGTTGTTGATCACTGACTTTTCCAGGGCTCATGCTTCCGTTATTTTGAGAATTTTGAATAAATCTATTTGCTTTATCCATAGTAGCTTGATCCTCTGAAGAGAGATTCTGACGGGTTCCGGAATTAGTAGGAGCACCAGCACCTTGATTATGTCCTTGTTCAGAAGAATTTCTTGAATTTTCAGTGGTAGCACCCTGATTTCTGTTTTCTCCAGAAGTTCTTGTGGTATTTTCTGCTGCTCCGCCGTGATTTCCGCCGTGATTTCCTCCGGAAGATCCTGCAGTTCCGCCGTGATTTCCTCCATTTCTTGGTCCGGCATTTTGTGTCTGTTGTGCCTGAGACGTAGGAGCCGGAGTCGGAGCCGGTGAAGGTGTAGGTCCCGGTCTATTAGTGTTTTGAGCAGTGCTTCCGGTTCCGCCGCCTGGTGCAGCAGCTTTGGCTTGGCTTCCGCCTGCAGCACCACTGCTTTTGCCAAAGCCGAGTGCTCGCCCGACGGAGCCTAGTACTTTATCTCTTCCTCGACGGAGAGCAGGAGTTATTCCCGTCTTTTCGCCGGCATATTCTGCCGCTTTCATACCTAACTTACCGGCACCAAGCGTAGCGGCTTTAGCACCACTGGCGGCCAATCCGCCAATTTTGGCACCGTTGTCAGCAAATCCGCCGGCAGCCATCTTTCCGGCCAGTTGTTCAGCTTGTCCGCAGAGTTTAAATCCGAATAAGCAGCAGGCGATAAGAATCAAGAAACCACCAAAACCAATATCCAGTAACTCTTGCAAAACCTGAACTTTATCACCGTTCAAAGCGTCTTCAATAGCACTAAAACCGCCTTTACCTCCGGTAAGCCCTTGTCCGATTAATTGGACATTAACACTGACAACCAATCCCAACATTACAAAAGTGAAGAAAGAGTTCATAAACATTTCCCAACCTTTGTTAGTATATGAGCTGGTCGCTTTAAGAGGCCAACAAGCAATTAAGAATGGCATTAATGCTCCGACAATACCTAAACGAACGGTTGCATCAATCAAGTAGAAAGCAAATGCAAGGGAAATTAACCAAGAGAAACAGTAAATAAGGGCCCCTTGGAACATCATGCCGAAATCCCAGAACTTAACGGATAAAACTTCTGTTGCGGCAGCGTTGCGTGCAACACACATAAGACTTGAAGCAATGGTTTGCGGAACAGCAAGTTCAGCTTGTACGGCTTTGATAAAACACATAATCTTCTTGCCTAAAGAATCCGGCATAATACCGCCACTGACGGTGATGTCACCGCAGCTTTTCAGAGTGGCATATGTGTTTCCTTTTTCAAACAACAGAGATGAACCAAATTCTAATCCTGCGGAAAGAACCGGACTGATGATGTAGACATAAACAGCGTCTATCTTTATTAACAAGACGTAGGCGAAAAAGACTTTGAAGGCTTGCCCTAACAATTCGGTAACAAACTTCGGACCGTCTTGTTTTGTGAAGGAGCTGACCAGCTTAAGAACAGAAAATGCAACATAAATGGCAAATCCAAGCAAAAGAATCTGAGCCATGGTTGTGGCAAGTTTTGCTGCAGATGCCGTTGCTACGTCATTTGCGGTATTGAAAATGACTTTGAATAATGGGCAGAACAAGCAACTTTGAGTTTCTGCCAATTTTGCCGGCATCGGAATACATCCTTTGGTTACACCGACAGCAGAAGTTATCGTATCACCGTTCTTTTCAAATAAGAATTTTTTACCGGTTTTCGGATCTGTATAGACATATAATTCACCTTTAATACTACTCATATCTAAAGTGACAGCAAGATCTTTTTTCAGGCTATACAGTTTTTTTAACGTCGGAACCAGATTTTTGTTCTCAGTAATATATCCGTCATAAGCTGTTAAGATATATTGGATAGATTCGCACACATTTTTAGGTCTGGCATCAATCAGTTTTTGCCAGTTTGCTTTAGCTCCGGAAGAATTGAGGGTAACCATATCTTTTGCCAGATTAACAAGAGGCTCTTTTATTGTAGAGTTAAAATTGGTTACAAAAGCATTTACTTCTCTGTAAATGTATTTAATTTCATTCCCAAGTGCTTTAGCAGAATTTTTAGCTTTTGATGCTGCGATCCTCCAGTTTCCCTTAAATAGTTCCTTGACAGAATCTTTCGCACTTTCCCATGATTCTTGATCTGCCTGCTCAATAGATTGACATCCAAGAGCTTGCATTGCCTTCAAATCTTCTTGCCCCTTAGATATCGCATCGCTCATTACTTTATTTATACAAGAAACACTATCTTCCAATTTAGCTTCGGCGAAGCTTTCCAACCCCACCATTGAAACGACATCTTCCAGAACCCTGTCTAAACCACACGCAAGCCACTCCTTTAGATCCACATAGCTTTGAAAACCGGCTCCCATACCTTTTCCAACAAAAACGGTTTTGGCTGAACGATAAAAATCTTTAATTTTATCCACTTCAGCCTGTAATTTATTATGTTTATCAATTTCTGCTCTATAGTCTGCATCTCCAGCCTTTGTAATGTATCCTGCTTTCGTATTTTGCTCAAACCAGTCCATTCCTTTTTCACCAGCCCGAACCGTATTAGGAAGCGTCAGAGTGAAAGCTCCAAGTACTAATAAAAGTAGAATTTTAATATTACTTATTTTCATCGTTGTCTTCCTTTTTAAACGGATTGCCGAGTATTTTTAATGCCGCAATCAGGACTATAATCACCAGAATAATGGAATAGAGGAGGGCATTTGGGCTGGTAAACAAGCCAAAGAAGTCAATATAATATGCTCCAATAAGGGCAACTAAGATACCGATATTAACTAAAAAAGCCTTCATTCTTTCCTCTCTGCTCTAAACCCACTGGTTCATTCTAAAAATAGTGTACCATATAAAAGTAAAAAATTTTGTTACAGTTTTTTGATTTTTTACTCAAAAGTTCCTTTTTTAATAAAATTAACACACGCATTTACGATTTTTTTGTTTTTGAACGGATTCCATATTCCTGTTTTAATATGGATAATCTCTTTTACGCCGTTTAATTTTGCTTCATTGGATGAAGGGAAGAGTGATTTTAACTTTTCCGGAAGCAAATGAGCCAGCCACATAAACGGACATTGCTTAGAGATGATTCCTACTTCTAAATGACGAGGGAAAGGGGCGATTTGAGAAACATCTTTTTTAGAAATCTCCGAGACAATCGGACCCAGCAACCATCGGAAGAATTTATATTTTCCAAGTTTGGTAAGAAATGAGCTTCCCTGATTCGGTGGAGCAACTTCAACGATTCTACCTATTTTCAAACGATTTTGCCATTTAGAATCTTTTGTAATCAGGTTTTGTAAAACAATTCCCCCGATACCTTTGGTAACAAAAGAAACTTGCTCAACATCTTCCAAATGCTCTAACAGAAAATCAAGTTGACGAACATGCGATTCCATATCTTTTCTGGTCGATGGATAATTAATCGCCGCCGCCATATATCCCTCATCCAAAGCCTTTCTCCACAAGGGTTTGAAGATATTTTTGGAGTCGCCGAGACCGTGCAGCATAATAATCATATGTCCGCGTTGACGAGAAAGTTGGTATATCTCTATATATTTAACAAACGCCCTGCGGCAGTCTTCAAAACTCCCTTCATGGCGTCTAATATCCCAGTTATCAAGCAGCCTGTAATTTTTTGAGTGGCAATTCCGTTGGATTCGCCACTTTTGATAAAAGAAAACATCTTCCCAGAATTGGCTTCCTCCTAATGTAAAAAAGTCGAATCGCATCAGATTTGCTCCCTCTGTCTATTTTCCGATAACGTTGGTGTTAGGAATCGCCGTAATCGTAACAACCGTGTCTGAGCCGTCTTCAATAAGAATCTGCAAGGCACGATTATCGCGTATATAAGTCATGTGGCTGACTCTGGCTCGAACGGTGGCTACTTCTATCCATTTGAATTTAGGCATTTCCGACATATAAAAGTCAAAAATCTGACTCGGCTCATATGAAGAAGTGTAAGTCAGACTCCCAATCCAATTCTCTCCGCTTCCTAAAGCTCTCGTGTTGTTTAAGTCAATGTACGCTTTATCTGGAAAAGGAACATCCGGAAAATGAGCAAACGCAAGAGGAATCGCATTCCCGTCCACCCCGTTTAAAACCGGTTTTTCAGAGGCACAAGCCGAAAGTATTAAGCATAAAGTTATGGCTAAAATATTCTTTTTTAACATTTTTATTACCTTGTGTTCATTTTTCATTATGTTATATTGAACTCATAGTAACGCCATTAAGTTAAAAAAAAGGAAATATGTTTCTAATATTTCCGGCTCAAAAATAACACATTAAAATTTCCTAAGTTTTCAATGAGTTATAAAAAAAGTAAAAAAAAATCGATTTTTTTTGATTTTTTATGTTGACATCTGAGCGGGAGTGTCATATAAACCCACTCACCGGCGACGAGCTGACAATGATTGGTTTGAGGCCGGCAAGTTATAGGAAATAGTGAATAGAATAGAAGAAAAGAAGAGGATACGCAGACGGTGGGTATCGGAAGATAAACAAGATAAAGTCTGTGTATTTGAACAAAGGAACCAAGAAAATTCTTTTAAGTTAAAGTAGATAGACAGGATTAAATTTAATATGAGAGTTTGATCCTGGCTCAGAACGAACGCTGGCGGC
>CAZFRT010000003.1:0-28956 GCA_964521455.1 uncultured Azospirillum sp. | reverse complement strand
ATGAAAGAGGTTCTGACCCGGCGGTTTAACCGTATGAGCGAAGAAAACCGTCCGGATGTTATTTTGTTGGACGGTGGTTTAGGGCAGCTGCATTCCGTTCATGAGGCATTGGCTGATTTTGATTTGTCGGGAATCTCAATTATTGCCATTTCCAAAGGTCCGGACAGAAACGCCGGAAAAGAGTTTTATCATATGGTAGGACGCGAAAGTTTTGCTCTTCCGTTTCAATCTCCAATAGCATTTTATTTACAGAATCTACGGGACGAGGCTCACCGTTTTGCAATTGGCACCCATCGGCAGAAACGGGCAAAATCTGTTTATAAATCCCGCTTGGATGATATTGACGGAATCGGTGCAAAAAGAAAACGCGATTTGCTTAATTATTTCGGTTCTGTTGAGGAAATCTCTCAGGCATCACTCAAAGATATTGAAAAAGTGAGCGGAATTAACAAAAAAACGGCGGAAAAGATATATAACTACTTCCACAAATAAAAAAACTATCTTAAGATGTAGCCAATTAATATTAATTAACCTGTAAAGGAATTATACCGTGTATAGCTTACCGAATCTGTTAACCATTTCAAGAATTGTTGTTATTCCCGTCATTTTCCTCTCAATGTATATTCACTCAGCCTTTTGGACCATGTTAGCCGCGGTTTTATTTATTGTGGCGGCCATTACGGATTATTTTGACGGGTATTTTGCCAGAGCCAGAAACGAAACATCTGCTTTCGGGCGTTTGTTGGATCCGATTGCCGATAAGCTTTTGGTTTCTTCCGCTTTGGTGGTTATTTTGGTAAACAATATGGTTTCGCCACTCAGCTATGTTCCGGTTGTGGTTATTTTATGTCGCGAAATTCTGGTTTCCGGGTTAAGAGAGTTCTTGGCAGAGGTTCGCGTCGGTATGCCGGTTACCCGTTTGGCTAAATGGAAAACCGCTTTTCAGATGACGGCTTTATCAATGATTTTGGTCGGTTATTGTTTCCATACTTTGGGTGTTATTTTACTTTGGGTTGCCGGTGTGTTAACTTTCATTACCGGATATCAGTATTTTCAGAAAAGTCTTGATTATATCAAAAGTACCGAAAAAGCAGAAAAGAAAGTTGCTATGGAGAAAAAGGCCGTTGCAAAAAACGAGGGGAAAAAATCTCCGGTGAAAAAAGTTGCTACAAAGAAAAAAACGGCGACAAAAGCTAAAAAGACTGTGAAAAAAACGGCTAAATAAGGCTGGTTTTGAATGAACGGCAATAAATTTCATATTCTGGTCGTGGATGATGATACTCGCTTGCGTTCTTTATTGCAAAGATTTTTGAGAGAAAGCGGTTTTTATGTTTCTTCGGCAAAAAATGCTGCCGATGCCAGGATGATGTTGGAAAATTATCGTTTTGATTTGTTGATTTTAGATATTATGATGCCGGAAGAGAGCGGTTTGGAATTTTTGCAAAAATTCCGGAGGGAAAGTAATCTTCCGGTTATTCTTTTAACGGCGATGGGAGAGACCTCGGATAGAATTGCCGGATTAGAAATCGGAGCTGATGATTATCTGCCGAAGCCGTTTGAACCTAAAGAACTTGTTTTGAGGATTAAAAATATTTTTAAACGGATGCCGATTGAAAAAGGTGCCGAGCCGGAGCAGTTTGATTTGGGGTTGTGCCTGTATGATATTATCAAAAAAGAACTGACGACCAAACAAGGAGGGATTATTCATATTACTCCGGTGGAACAATCGTTGTTGGGGGTGTTGTGCCAAAAGGCAGGGCAGGTGTTTTCCCGTGAAAAATTGGCCGAAATTCTCGGAGCGGGGCAAAGTCCGCGTTCAATAGATGTGCAAATTACCAGGTTGCGTAAAAAAATTGAAAAAGATTCAAAAAACCCGCGTTATCTGCAAACAATACGCGGCAAAGGATATATGCTGCTACCGGAAAATCGGTTGTAGTGAGGATAACTAGTCAAGGAGAAAGCCATGCGTTTAAAGTTTCCCGAAAAAATAGATAATACCTTGAGGTATTTAAAGCTTAAGCTGTTGCCGAAAACATTGTTTTTCAGAACCATGCTTTTGATTTTTATTCCGTTGATTGTGGTTCAGGTTGTTTCCATCGTTGCTTTTTTTGACGGAAGCTGGGGACGTGTCGGACGTCGCTTGTCAACAAATTTGACTTCTGAAATGTCTTTTGTTATGCAACTGATTGAAAAGAATCCTACGGATATTGAATATGTTCAGTCTTTGGCTTCTAAAACTTTTGATTTGGATGTGAATTATTACGGTAATGATGAAAAACATACGGTTATGAATAAAGTTAACCGCACCAATAAGATGGTTACGGGTTTTCTGGAAGATTCTTTACGTCGTGAGTTTCCGAATGCCGTCAGCAGTATTTTTCTGGGCAAAGGTGAGAAAAATATGATGGTGTTTGTGGATACCAAGGATGGGTTGTTTAAATTTACGACAACTTCCAAGAATATTTTCAGCACTTCTATTTTCGGTTTTGTGGCATGGATGATCGGAACTTCATTGTTGTTGTTTGTGGTTGCTGCTTTGTTCTTAAGAATTCAGGTGCGTTCCATTGCCGAATTGGCCAAAGTGGCTGAGGATTTTGGTAAAGGTATTGATAATAAAGACTTTAAACCGTACGGTTCGGTTGAGGTTCGCAGAGCCGGTATTGCTTTTACCAAGATGAAAGAGAGAATCCAACGGCAAATTACAGAACGTACTCAGATGTTGGCCGGAGTTTCGCACGATTTGAGAACCCCGTTGACGAGAATGAAACTGCAAACGGCCATGTTGCCGGACGGGCAGGATAAAGAAGATTTTCTTCAAGATATTTCTGAAATGGAAAAGATGCTTGACGGTTATTTGTCTTTTGTCAGTGGAGAAGGCGGAGAAAAATCAAGCTTTGTTGATATGAACGAGATGATTTTGAGTATTATCAACAAATTCAGAAACAAAAAAGCTCTTATCCGTTATACAACCAATGATCAAGTCAGTGCCATTCAAGGACGAGAGCAGGCTTTGAAGCGGGCTGTTACCAATGTGATTTCCAACGCTTTCCGTTACGGGAAAACCATTGCGGTGGATTTGGAAAGTAATAATAACAAGCTGGAAATTACTATTGATGATGATGGTCCGGGTATTCCTGAGGATAAGAGGGAAGATGTATTTAAAGCATTTTACCGTATTGAAGGTTCCCGCAACAAAGAAACCGGCGGGGTCGGTTTGGGATTGTCTATCGCTAAGGATGTCATTACGTCTCATGGCGGTAAGATTGAGTTAAACGATAGTCCGTTAGGAGGCTTGAGGGTACTCATTTCTATTCCCTTATAGTACGGTTATCAGAAAGTATTTGTTCAATATGTTGTACAAATAGTTTTTAGGCCTGCTTGTAAAAAGAGCAGGCCTTTTTGTTAAAAACATTTTAAGATATATATGGTAAAATTATACCAATTACTACAATTTTAGGCAGGTGCAAAAATGGTTGATGAAACAGTAAACACCCAATCTTCCGATGAAGAATATGAGTATGAATATATTGAATTGGCTGAGGGTGAAGAACTTCCGGCTGATGCGGATTATGAGTATGAATATATTGAAGTTCCGGCTGAGAGTGTGCCTCATGAAGAGCCGATGGTCGAACAACAGCCGATGGTCGAAACGGTTTCAGTTTTGGAAGAATCTGTTGTTCAAGCTGTTTCAGAACCGGCTCCTGTTTCAGTTCCGCAGGAAGTTGTCGGTGAACCTGTTGCATCTCTGGTTTCTGAAGTTGCGGAAGTTTTGTCAGAATCTGTGGTTGGAGAAGTTTCTCCGGTAAGTGTTGAAGATGTTTCTGCG
Organism: uncultured Azospirillum sp.; assembly: GCA_964521455.1. GTDB lineage: Bacteria > Pseudomonadota > Alphaproteobacteria > RF32 > CAG-239 > JAGAJR01. The sequence goes on along the minus strand of CAZFRT010000003.1, from coordinate 25,130 downwards.
GTTGCTGAGGCTGTACCTGTACCTGTAACTGTAACTGTAACGGAAGCAGTTCCTGTTGAGGAAAGTGTTTCTGAAACATCGAAGACTGTCGTTGAGACAACGACCTCTTTTGTACAGGAGATAAAGCCGGAACCGGTGGCCTCAGAGGCTTCCGTTGTTGCAGAACCTTTGCGTGAAGATGATAATTCAATATTGGAGCCGACTCCGAATGAAGAGAGCTTAAGTGAGATGTTGGTGGATGTTTCCGAGACGGAAAATGTTGTTGCACCGACTGCTGAAGCGGAAGTGGATTTAGAAAAAGAATTGTTTGGTACAGAGGCTCCTGTTAATATTGACGAAGTTCCGTTTACTGATGTTGCTCAACCTCATTATGAAGAGGCTGTTGTTTCGGTTCAGGAAACTGCAGAAGTTTCGGAAGAACCAGAGGATGTTATTGTTGAAACTTTGGTGCAGGAGGCTGTGAGTGAGCCTATTGTTCAAACCGTGGCTGAACAAAATGAACCGGTTGTTGATCCGGTTATCGAGTTTGGTTCGGCTTCAATTCCGCAGGAAGTTGTTGATGAGGCAGTTGTTGTGCCGACACCTGTTGTTCCTGTCTCGGAAGAGGAAAATGTTTCTGCTTCGACAGTTGAAGAAGAAATTCCGGAATCTTTTGTTTCTGTTGATGAAGCTCCGGTTGTTTTGACAGAAGAAAATATTGCGGTTTCCGAGAGTTTGCCGATTGATGAAACGAAGATTGAGGTCGTTCAGGATGTTCTTTCTGATAATACCGTTTCTGAATTAAATCAGAGTACTATTATTGAGGAAGAGGTTGCCGTCGATACTGTGCCGGAAGTTGAAATTCAGTCTTCTGCTGCAGAAATTGTCTCAGAGCCGTCTATTGATGAAAATCAGGTTATTGAAACCATAAATACGGAAGAGGTTGCAGTTAGTGTTTCTGCAGAAGAAGTTGCGGAACCGATTATTGAAACGATTTCCGCTTCGGTTGTGTCGCAAGAACCGGTGGAAACACCTGATGTTTCGGATATCGTTACAGAGCCTGAAATTGTTCAAGATGATGTAAGTTTTCAGATATTGTCGGTAACAACGGAGAGTTATCAGGCTTATAAAAATGCTTCCAAGATATTTGGTAAAGCGTCAGGGATTCAAGTTTTTCAAGGAGACGAGAATAGTCGCAGCGTTGTTTTGGATGATGTCGATTATAAGGAAAAGGAGTTGGAAAATTGGAGTTTGATTGTTTTCAAGACTGCCTTGATTTCTCTTCCGTCGGGAAACAGCTCTGTAAGGTTGGAGAAGAATGTCGACACCGTGCGTTATGCCCGTATTGTTCAAAATGGTCGTTCGGAATTGTCTGTTTTTAACGAGGAAGAGTTAAATATTGTTCCGAACAGCAGTAATTTTATCGAAGGGCGGAATCATTTTATTTATGCACAATCAGGACAAAACACAGGTATCGTTGTCAATGATTTTGAGAATATTTCCTTAGCCGATAAAGAAGGTTGTGTTGTTTCATTTAAAACGCCGGTTTCAGGAATATTAGTGGGTAGCGGTAATGCCAAACTGTATTTTTCGGAGGTTTCCGAGTTTGTTATTCCGACGACGGATATGGTTCGTGAAGATGCGGATAAACAGCAGGCTCAAAACGCCAAATGGTACAGTGGTTCATTAAATGATAAATATTTTGAGCTTTCTGCAGAAGCCGTGTCTTGTGAGTTTTCCGGTAATGATGAAGTTAGAAGCATTCACGTTAATGTCGGAACTTCCACATACGGTTGGAATGTTACATTTGATAACGGTATTGTGATGAGTCTTCGAGATTTGCAGGAGTTTCAGAATAAACACGGGGCGTTACCTTCCGCAAACGGAACGATTTCTCATGGGCAATTGATTTGTAAATTCAGTAATATTGAAAAAATTGTTATTTATGAGATTCCTCAATATTTTGCTTACGGACGGATGTAATATGGGTGTAACCCTAAAAAAACGAAGCGTTTTCCTATCATAGGAAAACGCTTCGTTTGATGTTTGCTTCGCATTTGCAGAGTCAGGGCAGAAGACGCCAGAGAATTTCGACCAGTTTGGGATTGCCGGAGATCAGGCAGTCTATTCTGTCATTGGATATCTTGTTGCCGATGATTTCGTATCGGATGACTTCCTCAGCCATGCTCGGTTCGCCCTTGGAAAGGAAGTGGATGATTGCCGAGAGACAGAGTTTTTTTCCTGCCTTGTTGTAGGCAAGATACTGCTGACGGGTCATCAACTTTTGGTTCTCAGGAAAAACGTCCTGCTCGTCATCTAAGCTTTTGCAGAATTTCTCCCATGTTTTGAAGTTTTGTTGTCCGTAAAGGATAACTTGCCTTTGACCATAGGATTTTTGGGCCGATTTAATCTTTTCAATCACGTTTCGATCTACGTCCGGCATGTTAAACAGTTTGTTGACCAAGTTTGCGGGTAAGCTGTAAATGCGGATGTAGTTGCATAGCAGATTGAGAGCCTGATTTTTTTTCTCTTGTTTCTTTAGTGCTTCTTTCAGCAGGATGCCCAGCATTTTTTCCGATGGAGTTTTTCGGTTGAGATATTGTTGCACACTTTCCCATTCCTCATTGTGTACAAGGATAGAAAATTGTTCCGATGTCAGAGTTCCCATGGATGGAAGAAGCAATTCTCTGATACAATGGTTCTGATACCATATCTGATCTTTGGCTTTTTTGCTGAGCCAGTTTTTTTCAATGAGATCGTTTTGTTCCGATTCATTGAAAATTTTAAGTTCTTGCTCAAAAGTAGCTTCTTTCAGACAGGTTGCCATCAGAAGTTCTTTTTTGCAACGCCAAGGCAGTAGAAAACGGAAGATTTTATTCAGTTTCCAGAAGAAACGTCGAAGGTCTTCTGCCGGATCATCGGGGTCGCAGTCTCCTCTCAGGCTTTTTGCGGCCTTCTTAGGAGAAATCATTGCCCATATCCAGAATACTACGGGATTGTAGACAATGAAAAAGAGGATGAATACCACTACCATGATGATACTGAAGAGAATTCTCATCGCAATGTTAGCGAGAAACGTGAGGCTGCGTTTTGCGATTTTTGCAGCTTTTGAAGGATGTTTTTGGTTTTCCATCTGATTTGAATTTTTAGATGGTTGCTTCAATGTTCCGATGAAGTAATGTTGTTATTTGTCTTGAGAACATTCTTGAAAAAATCAAGCAAGACAAAGTCATCTCAGAATTTCTACGTTTAGCATCCTTAATCGGAATTTTGAGACAAGCCCAAAATTACAACTAACCTTCAACCAAAATAGTAGCCATATTCTTAAACAACTGAATATGGCTATATCAGATTCTGTCTTTTTTGTCAATGTTCTCTGGGGATTATTATTTTTTTATCGGGAATATTTGAACATTGGTGTTGATAGTCTCAGTTAACTCTTCCACCTTTTGCGGAAGGTTTTCATCAAGATACTGCTGAGCATTATTTAAAGCTTTAGGCATTGATTTTGCCTTCAATACCGGACTGAGCGGGTAGGCGTCTTTAGGAAAACGCAACATCATATATCCGGAACCGCCGCCGAATGCCGGACCGGATAGACCGATGGAATAGTATCCGCCGATGTACCCATAATCCAAATCAATATAATCTATGGCAAACAGGGTTTTGACGTTGGTTTGGCCGATGGTTGTCATTTTACAAGTATATCCGCCGTCTTCCATAATGATGTTATTTATGTCTTTAACATAAACCAGAGCATTGGAAGGAAAACATTCGGGAGATTGTCCGTTATAGGTCAGGTTATAGTTTAAGATGACGTTAAGCGTATTGTTTCTTTTAACATTTACATCGGTTATCTTAGCTGAGTCAATATAAGCGTAAGCCGGTGTGATGCCGACTTTTACCGGCATGGTAACAAAGTTTTCCAAACAAGCATGAGTATAAGCGTCAGCTTCGCAAACGAGAAGTTTTTGATGATTGTTGTTATTAAACAATTGGAGCAGGCTGTTGTAAATATATTCCGCACTCATGGAAAGTTTAGCCGGAGCACATTGTTTGGTTCGACAAACAACAATGGATCCGGATGATTTGATTTTAGCTTGAGCAAAAGTTTGATCGGATGCGAAAGGGTGTCGAACAATGTCTCCGATACTGCGGTTTTGCCAGTTACAACCGGTTATTGCCAAAAGCAGGAGCCCGTAAATCAAAGATTTATTGGTTTTCTTAAACACGATATTTAAAAACCTCTATTTGCAAATAAGTTTAAACTTTCTTTATCATAAGCCAAACTTTATCAAACAACAAAGTTTTTTTTGAGGTTATTCAGCGTATTTTTACCATATTTTTAAACTCAGGTTGTTTAATCGGTAATGTTTTTATAAAGAAATGAGGAAACAACGTGAAAAAATATTTGTGTTTGGTGTTTGTGACAATGATTTGTTCTCAAACGGCCGCTGCCGATGTTTATGTAAAAGACGGAGACAGTTTGTCCTTAAACGGGAGGGAGATTCGTCTGATTGGAATTGATGCTCCGGAATATCGGCAAAAATGTGATGATGTTTCCGGTAAAAAATATGATTGCGGAGAGAAGGCTAAGGCTTATTTGAAGTCTTTGGTTAAGGGAAAAGATGTTTCCTGTCGGAAAATTGCCGTTGATATTTATAAAAGAGAACTGAGCAAATGTTATGCAGGAAAGATTTATCTTAATAGGAAAATGCTTGAAGCCGGTTGGGCCGTGGTTTACAGAAGTAAAAGCAAAAAGTATAAAGAATGGGAAAAAGATGCCCGGGAAAATAAAAGAGGAATGTGGCAAGGGCGTTTTATGCGACTGGAGTTGCACAGAATCTTAAATAAATGAAGAAAAGATTAAATTTTGGCTAAATTATAGTTGACAGCTTAAAAATCTTATGTATATTGCAAAGCAACGTTTTATGTTTAAAATAATCTGAAATTAGGTGAATGAAAATGTACGCAGTAATTAAAACAGGCGGAAAACAATACAAAGTAGCATCTGGTGATGTTGTAAAAATTGAAAAAATCGCCGGTGAAGAAGGTAAAGAAGTTGTCTTCAACGAAGTTTTGGCAATGGGTGAAACCGTTGGCACACCTTTGGTTGCAGGTGCTTCTGTTAAGGCTCTTGTATTGAAACAAGCTAAAGACGCTAAGGTTATTGTTTTCAAAAAGAAGAGAAGACAAAACTATCGTCGTAAAAACGGCCACAGACAAAACATCACATTAGTTAAAATCACTGATGTTTGCGGCAAATAATTGAGTTTAGGAGAATAAGTTATGGCACATAAGAAGTCAGGCGGTAGCTCAAATAACGGACGTGATTCTATCGGACGCCGTTTAGGTGTTAAAAAATTCGGCGGTGAAGCCGTAATTCCGGGAAATATCATCATTCGTCAACGTGGTACTCAGTATCATCCGGGTGCAAATGTTGGTATGGGTAAAGATCACACTATCTTTGCAACTGCCGAAGGTAAAGTTGAATTCAAGAAAAAAGCCAATGACAGAACTTTTGTTTCTGTTGTTACCGAATAGTTTTTTTCTTAATCAAATTTCGGTGGAGGGGGTGTCTTGTCATCCCCTCTATTTTTAACTGCCGGTTTCTGTTGTAATTTTTTCGGTAGAGATTAAATTTCTTTTAAACCGGGTTAATTTGTGAAGTAAAAGCAATGAAGTTTTTGGATCAGGCTAAAATATTTATTCAATCAGGGGACGGCGGAGCCGGGTGTGTTTCCTTCCGTAGAGAAAAATACATCGAATTCGGTGGTCCCAACGGTGGAGACGGTGGCAAAGGTGGCAGTGTCTATATTGAAGCCGTGGAAAATCTTAATACGCTGATTGATTTTCGTTATACCCAGCATTTTAAAGCTCCGAAGGGGCGTAACGGTATGGGATCGGACAAAACCGGTCCGAAAGGCGATGATATTATCATTAAAGTCCCTGTCGGTACGGAAGTTTTGGCTGAAGACGGAGAAACACTTATTGTGGATATGATTACGCCGGGGCAACGTTTTCTCATTGCCAAAGGTGGCGATGGTGGTCGTGGAAATGCTCAGTTCAAGACTTCCACCAACCAAGCTCCACGATATGCTGAACCGGGATGGCCGGGGCAGGAAATGTGGGTCTGGTTACGCTTAAAAGTGATTGCTGATGTCGGTTTAATCGGAATGCCTAATGCCGGAAAGTCCACTTTCCTGTCTGTGGTTACCAAAGCCCGTCCGAAAATTGCTGATTATCCGTTTACGACTCTACATCCGAACTTAGGTGTCGCTTGGGTTGATAACTATGAAATGGTGATTGCTGATATTCCGGGGTTGATTGAGGGAGCTCACGAAGGTGTCGGTTTAGGTGACAGATTTTTAAAGCATGTGGAGCGTTGTTCGGCGTTTATTCATCTGATTGATGCAACTGTTGAAGATGTGGTTAAAGAATATCAGGCTATCCGCAGAGAATTGGAGCTGTATAAAAAGACGCTGAATACCAAGCCGGAAGTGGTGGTTTTAAATAAAATCGACGCTCTGACCAAAGAAGAGGCGGATAAAAAGGCTAAAGCTTTGGAAAAAGCTTGCGGAAAGAAAGTTTATCTGATGTCGGCTATTGCAAAACAGGGAATTTTTGATTGCTTGTTGGATGTAAACAAGTATATTACCAGAGAGAGGCAGAGAAAAGCCGACGAGGATAAAAAAATTGAGATTGTTGAGGAAGTCAAGAAACCTTGGTCGCCTTTGGATTAATGTTAAGGAGTTGGAATATTGGTTAAAGCAACTGCAAAAAAAACTGAAGTAAATGCAGAAGACAGAATTTTAGAGATTATTACATCGACTTTGGATGATGGGAAAGCAGAGGATGTGACGGTTATTGATTTGAAGGGAAAAACCTCCATTGCTAATCAGATGGTGGTTGCCAGTGGTACTTCGCAGCGTCATGTGGCTTCTTTGGCTGAGAAAATTAAGGAAAACCTCAAAGCTGAAGGTTTTAAGTCTGTCAGTGAAGGCGAAGAAAGAGCCGATTGGGTCTTGATAGACGCTTTTGATGTGATTGTGCATATTTTCAAGCCGGAAGTTCGAGAATTTTATAATCTTGAAAAAATGTGGAACGCAATAGCTAATATTCGTGATGAATAATAAAAAAGCGGTTCTTGGAAGAACCGCTTTTTTTGGAATTTGGAACAAATCTTTATTGAATGTTATGAGCGGCAATTTCTTCGGCGAAGTCCCATAATCTGCAAAAGACTTGATGGGTTATTCCGTTGTATGTGTCGGTGCGGAAGTAATTTAGCTGTTTATTTTCATACCAAAAGGCTTCGTCGTCCAATACAAGATGATATTGCGGCTGATATTTTTGTAAGATTTGTTTGACGTAATGATCTCGCTCGGTTCGAACCGGAACAATTTCTTCGTCAGGGTGCAAATCCAGATTATCAACTCCGTAAATGTTTACAAACATTGCTTTGAGTTCTTCTTTACTGTAGTTTCCCGGAGTGGAAGATATCGGAATGAAATATGCCGGTATCTTGGCTTTCCAGGCGATACAGGAAAGAATCCTTATCATGGAATGACTGAAAGGTGCCTTTTCCCGTTCATGGTAAAAAGGGAAGTTCTCGGCGAAAGTCTTTACGACACCGTCATAATCGACAAACATGTACAAGTGTGAGGGATCCATCGTTATTTGAAATTAACGTTAAATAAGACTTACGCGGTAATTACCAGAAGTGTCAGGAGACCGAGAAAGACAAGCCAAAGAATGGCTGTGTAAAACCAGTGTTCTGTTTCGGTAATAATTGTATTTTTGGTATTGTACCAAATACGCTTGTCCATGAACAAAATATGGCGTCCATTTTTTTCAGTAAAGAAAACGCCGTTTTCGTTGTCATACATCCAGCCGTTAAATGGTGTCCATAATACTGAGGGATCATTTTCTTCCACATAAAGCAGATTTTCGGGAGAAATGTTTTTTTCCAGAATATCAGACAGCATTTGAGCTGATTGTTGGGCTGAGCAAAAAGGAACTTTTGCTTTGCAGATGTGTAACGGATAAATCAAATATCTTCTCTTGTTTTCTTCATAGAAGGCTTTGTCGTTGTGTGCCAGATAGAAGAAGATACGAGCTGTAATCAGATTTTTTTTAATAATATTCATACGCTTTTATTTTAAGTTAACAATAATCAATTTAATTCTTTCGGAAGTTTAGTTGTTTTTGTCTAATTGTCAAGAAGTATTGACGTTACTGGGATTTGAGTATAAAAGAAAAGTTGAGGTGAAAAATGAAAGTAACAATTGCGGCTATCGGCAAATGTAAAAAGAATTCTCCGGAAGCGATGATTATTGAAGAATATGTCAAGCGTTCGGGATGGGATATTGTTATTAAGGAAAAGGATAATTCCGTTCAGGAGGAAGAAGCTCGCTTTTTGCAATCTTCTATTCCTTCAGGTGCAAAAGTAATTGTGCTGGATGAACGTGGCGAAAATATGAAAAGTACCGATTTAGCAAAAAAAGTTGAAAACTGGCAAATAAACGGTTGTTCCGAGCTTTGTTTTTTAATTGGTGGAGCTGACGGGCATCTTCAATCCACTCGCGATAAAGCCGATTTGCTTTTATCCTTTGGTAAGTTGACTCTCCCGCATATGTTAATGCGTGCTGTTCTCTCTGAACAAATTTACCGTATGCAGACGATTATACAGCATCATCCTTATCACAGAGAGTAAAAAACTCGTATAATGGACAATTAGAAGCATTTAGTGTGGTCTCGAAAAATTCACGTACGTCTGTGTACGCTAAAATTTTTCTCGCCTTCTAAATACTTCTACTTGTCTCATTCTCCGAAGTTTTTATAAAAACTTGTATAATGGACATCTAAAACTTGTCTAGCTGGTACCTAATACAGAAATTTCAGATAAAATGTTTGGTTGGAACAATTAAGAAAATTTCATCGCCAATTGTTCAAGTTCTTTGATTTTATCCCGATAGATGACGGCTTCTTCAAACTCCAGATTTTGGGCGGCTTCTCTCATCTTCTTATTATATTCTTTCAGTTTCTTATCGATGTTTTTAATTTCTTCCGGATTTGGCGTGTCATCTTTATTGAAATCTGTTTCCGTCATTTCCTTTAAGGTGGAAGAAATGCTTTTCTTGATTGTCTTCGGAATAATTCCGTGTTCGGCATTAAACTTGAGTTGTTTTTCCCGTCGTCTGCTTGTTTCATCCAGAGCTTGTTTGATGGAGCCGGTGATTTTATCAGCATAGAGAATCACTTTACCTTCCGCATTACGAGCGGCTCTTCCGATAGTCTGGATAAGTGAGCGATTAGACCTTAAAAAGCCTTCCTTATCAGCGTCCAGAATAGCAACCAAAGAACATTCCTAAATATCCAGACCTTCTCTTAGCAGGTTAATGCCGACAAGTACGTCAAACACGCCCAGACGTAAATCGCGGATGATTTCTATTCTTGCCAATGTATCAATGTCGGAATGCAGATAGCGAACTTTAATGCCGTTGTCATTTAAGTATTCAGTTAAGTCTTCAGCCATTTTCTTTGTCAGGGTGGTTACCAGAACTCTTTCTCCTTTGGCAATGACTTTGCGACATTCTTCCATTAAATCATCGATTTGGTTTTCGACAGGGCGAACCAAGCATATTGGATCGGCCAAGCCGGTCGGACGGATAATTTGTTCGGTAAAGACGCCATGGCTTTGTTCCAATTCCCAATCTCCGGGAGTGGCAGAAACAAAAATTGTTTGTCCCCGCATTTGGTTCCATTCATCAAATTTAAGCGGGCGGTTATCCACACAAGACGGTAAACGGAATCCGTATTCAGAAAGCGTATGTTTACGGTTATAGTCTCCGCGGTACATTCCCCCTATCTGAGGGATGGAAATGTGGCTCTCATCAATGAAAATTAATGCGTTGGGCGGCAGATACTCAAATAAAGTCGGAGGAGGGGCTCCGGCCGGACGTCCGGTTAAATATCTTGAATAGTTTTCAATTCCTTTGCAGTGTCCGGTTGTATCCAGCATTTCCAAATCGAATCGGGTTCTTTGTTCTATTCTTTGGGCTTCAAGGAATTTGTTTTGAGCTTTAAACTCTTCTAATCTGTCAGCCAGTTCTTCTTTGATATGAATCATTGCTTGAGAAAGAGCCGGACGAGGGGTTACATAATGGTTGGCCGGATAGATGACAATTTCTTTTAATTCTGCGGTTTTTCTTCCGGTTAACGAGTCAAATTCATGGATGCTTTCAATTTCATCTCCGAAAAATGATATTCTCCATGCCCGGTCTTCATAGTGAGCAGGAAAAATATCCAATGTATCTCCTTGTACGCGAAAGGTGCTACGGACAAAGTTTTGCTGATTCCTTTCATATTGGAGTTCGGCAAGACGTCGGTAGATTTCTTTGGGTTCAATTTCATCTCCGACCTTCAAAGGAACGGTCATGCTGGAGTAGGATTCTACATCGCCTAAACCATAAATGCAAGAAACCGAGGCGATAATGATAACGTCGTTGCTTTCCAAAATGCTGCGGGTGGCAGAGTTTCTCATTCGGTCAATTTGTTCGTTGATTGCCGAATCCTTTTCAATATAAGTATCTGTTTTGGGAACGTAGGCTTCCGGTTGATAATAATCGTAATAAGAAACGAAATATTCCACTTTATTATTGGGAAAAAACTCTTTCATTTCCGAATATAATTGGGCAGCGAGAATCTTATTGGGAGCCATAATTAAAGCCGGACGTTGGCTTTGTTCAATGATTTTTGCCATAGTAAAAGTTTTACCGCTTCCGGTTACGCCGAGCAATACTTGGTTCTTTTCGCCCCGTTCTATTCCCTCGCAAAGCTCTTTGATGGCTTGAGGTTGGTCTCCAGCCGGAGCATAGGGACTTTCAATCTTAAAGCGGTTTTGTATCATTTTGTTTCTGTATTTTGATTTTCTTTAATGTTTCTCAGCGAATTGTTGTATATTTTTGCAAAATCGCTGTAAGCGGCCACATCGTTAATCACGTTGTCAATCTGTTTGATGTCGATTTTATCATCTTCCAGACGGTTCGTTAAGATGTTAAATACGCTATGATATTTGGTATTTTTGAAATAAGGCATAAACTTATTGCGTAATCTGACGATAACGGTTTCTTTGCCGGATTTTTTCAAAGCGGTGGCCCAATCCAAAATCAGATTAATTTGTTCTTGACTCAGCGGTTTTCCTTCAACGGGTTTTTCAATGAGGTACTTCAGATTATCCGCTGCTTGTCCCCAAATGCCGGCATTCCAATAGATTTCGCTTTTTAAGAGCAGGGCGTTGCGGCTGTAATCATCCTTTAGCAAGTCGAGGGCTTCTTCTTGTTTACCTAAGGCAGATAATGCTTTAGCCCGAATAATTTTGCGATGCAGATAAAGGGTTTGTGGCAAGTTATCATATTCCGTTTGATCTAAAATTCGGAGGGCGTTGTTGTTTTGCTCTTTAAACAGATAAATCAGAGCCAGACGGGCTCCCGCAGATCCTCGTTCTTCCGGAGATAATGTATTGTTTTTCAATTCGTCGGTTAGGAGCTGTTCCGCCCGATCTAATAAGTCGACAGCTACTAAACGATCGCTTAGTTTTTGAATTATCATATTATAATGTTTGCTTTTCGGAGCCAACCACTCAAAATCCTGATATAAAGCCAGAGATTTTAATGCCGGAAGATTGTCCGCCCGATTGTTTATGTAGATATCTTCAAATAAAGAAACCATTTTTTCGGTTATTCTTTCTTGCTCTTCGGACGTACTCAACTTATGAAGTTTTTGTAATGAACGCAGGGCATTGTAATAATCATTGTTACGGATATATAATCCGGACAAGTTGTCTAATAAGTTTTTGCGAAATTCTTTTTCGCTCCAGGCAAAACGCAATCTTTCCAACTCGTTAATGGCTTTTTCCGGTTTGGTGGCATTTAGTTCTATTTCGAGATTAGCAATTTGTTTGCGGGCAAGAGCGGCATATTTTAGTGAGTTTCCTGCAGCAACACGGCGAAATTCTCTGATGGCATTACGAGGATAACCTTGTATCAGGAATTTTTTTGCACTCAAATAATTAATCTCATCCTGATAATTCTTTTTACTGTCGGTTGTTTTAAGAACATCTATAAAGTTTTGAGTGGTCATGTCATCTCCGGCAGCGAGGGCTATCTCAGCTCCGATCATGGCTATTCTGTTTTTTAGTTCATTCGGGTAATCTTTGATTAGTGAGATATAAGAAAGTAATACGACATTATCTTCCGGTTGAGGTTGCTTGGCCGCCGAAGCGAGGGTTCTCCAAAAAATAGCCTCGTTTAATTCAGGCAAGTGTCCGAATGAGAAGTTTTCAATGGCTTGATCATATCTTCTGGTTAAGAAGTTAGCAATTCCCATGAGACCTTGGTAGTATTCCGTATTGATTTCTTTGGACTTGTTTTCCGCCATTTTGTTTAAGACGTTGAGAGCATTTGTTCCTAAACCTTTAGAAATGTAATATTGAGCAAGAAGCATTTTGGCTTTGTCTTTTTCATTTTCTTCTGCAGATGAGATGTCCTGTTTGAGTAATTCTTCCGCTTTGGTGAATTTCTCTTTTAATATCTGTTGCGGAATGTCTGCAATTAAAGACGGGAGATTTTCTTTTGTTCGGACAATGATTTCGTGTCTTTTCAAACTTTCCAGATTTGCGGATATATTAAGCCCTCGATTTAGAGCCTTAATGGTCAAACCGACATTGGATCTATCCAATGTAACATCGTGGGCTTTGAAGACCATGGCAACACCTTGAGTAGAGTCAAGGAGTTCAAAGTCCGGATAGCTGTAAGCGTTTTTTAATCCGCTTTTTAGCTCAGAACTCGGGGAAACGGAGATAATATCACCGATTGCAGGATCAATAATGGTTACGGTATTTCCGGCAGCAGTTGTAGGGATGAACAAGTAAGGTTTTTTTGAGCTGTCATATTGGGTGTACAGTGGCAAATCCTTAATTGTGTCTGACGTATCTTGTTTCAGTAAGTCGATAATCCACAGCAAGCCTTCTTTACGAATAGACGGATAAACCTTCGGTTTAAGTTTCAGTCTTAAAACCGTTGCACTCGGATGAGGCATTTGGAGCAGTTCATCGGCCATTTTTGCGGTTAAGGATGTCAACTCCTCAATATCAACATTTTGACGATGGTCAAAAATAATCCACAAATAGCCGTTTCTTTGAAAAACAGCGAGATTGACAGGGATGTTCCATGGAAAGCTCAAGCTGGCGACAGAATGGTCATTTGTCTGCGGAATGAGTTGGGTTAAGGCCAGTTGTTGGTTTTTTGCAACGGTTTTTTCGGATGAAACAATCATCGGAATAGTTTTTTGAGTATGATCTTCTTCCAAATCGTCGTTAACTGATTTTTCTATATCAATTACGATTTTGTGGTTGATTTCGAAGTTTCGAACGAGTTTCTTCGGAAAAATGATTTCCAGTTCACCATTTTTGTTTCGAGCTTGCATAATTTGTTTGGCTTCCGGATAATTTTGAAGATTATCCGAGAGCAAACGAATATCCTTACCAACGCTGACAATAGTTTTTTGAGGTTCTTGGCTGATTTTTATGTTAGGTCTTCTGCTGCCGGAATATTTGAAAGCAAATCGGTCAAATTTAGGATGGTTGCCGTATTCTATGGCAATAGTTTTATTTTGGGCATCTATCCCATTTGCCGTCAATATGGTGTTTTGTGGAGAAATGTCGATTATCAGTTTATTTTTTCGGCGAAAGTTTTTTGTGCTTACCGGAAATTTTGTTGTTAAGGTTATCTGTTTTTGGTCATTGGACATTTGGCTGTCGGAGATAACATTCGGATATTTCTTTTGAATATCCGATATAGGGTAAGATAAAGGTTTGCTGAATGAAAGCTGTACTTTGTTGTCTTTTGCTTCAATTTTGTAGTCGGTTTTTTCATCCATCGGCAGTTCAAGAGAGATGGTTCTTCCGATGGTGTCATAACTGACCGGTCCGGAAACAGCCATTGGAGCAGACAGGCAAAAAACACTCAGAAACAATGCTGAATGTTTTAGAATTTTTTTATATATGTCTTTTGCTTGTGCCAAGGTATATCCCTAATTAATATTATAACCTATCAGTTCGTCTGTTACAGCTTTGGCTTTTTCTGACTGCATTTGAGATAAGATGGCGGATGAAACAGATGGTTTCATTTCTCCAAGCAGAGAGACGGCCACTTCCAAATCCAGCGTATTGAAAATACGGGCGGCATCTTTAGGTTTCATTGTAGAATACATTTTTACCAAAGAATTAAGCTTTTCTTTTTCCTTCTCATTATACTCTTTAATCAGTTTTCTTAATTTTGTTTCATATTCTTTGAGCTGTTTCAGTTTCTTATCGATTTCACTTTCGGCAACTTTCAGCTGAACTGCTTTTTTATCAATTTCTCTGCTACGCAGATCCAAAGCTTCTCTTCTTTCGGCTAATTCCTGAAGAATCATGATTTCCGACTGAGTGAAATTTGATTTATTTTGTTTGCCGATATTGCTGTTATTTCCTGTGCTGTCGGTATTGTTAAGAATGTTGTCAAGTTCGACTGTTTCTTTTGTGTCTTTTTCATCAGCAAAGGCTTCTGACTGGGAAATACTTACGGTTTTTGTTTCCTGTTTTTTGATTTCGTCAAACACATTATTAATGCGGACGGACAAAGTCAGTGCAGCCATAAAGATAAAAACAGGGAGAATGCGAAAGTTTTGTTTTAATTTTTTTGATAACATTTATACACCCTTATTTTATAGATCTGAGAGCCTTAAGCAGTTCCATTTCCGCTTCGGAACGGGAATCTTCAATTGAGAAGACATTATCTTCTACCTTTTTTGCCTCTGTTTGAAAAGTGTTTTTTTTGTGACCGAACAAAGATGATGTGTTGGGAACTTCTTCTTTGATGTTTCTGCCGTCACGAATGACTGTTTCCAAGCGGTCGGCAAGATTGTCCGCCCGTTCGTTGATAAACATCAGATCGTCTTTGAGAGTCTTGGCATTGTCCACTACTTCTTTTAAGCCCTCGGAAGAATGTTCTGTTACCGATTTTAGTTTCGGAATGGAGTTTTCAGCTTTAAACGTGGCGTCGTTTAAGGCTTCCACCAGTTTGGCGAGGCTGTTTTGGTTTTGTCTTAAGAGGTTCAGGTTCTTATTTAACTTATAAGTGTAAATAAGGGTGGGAACCAATAAAACAATGATGCTTATGTTGATGATGAATTCAAAATTATCCATTTTTTTCAGCCTTGTCTTTTACTTTGATGACAATGTGTTCGGATTTGCGTCCCATGGTGCCTGTGATTAACGGAACATCTCCGCAAATAAGTGTAATGTCTTCATTACTGTTCATTTCCAACGGAAGAAAAGAACCTTTGTCCCATTTTGCAATTTCTCCGAGACTAATCTTTTTTTCTTTCAGGATAGCTTTAATTTCAATGTCGGTTTCCCAGAGTTCTTCCATTAAATGATTTTCCCAAATGGTATCGCGACCATAGCGTTCGCCCATAAACATTTGGAGTAGCAAATCTCTGACCGGTTCCAGCGTGGCGTAAGGAATCATCAGGTCTATTTTTCCGCCGCGGTCTTCCATGTCTATTCTCAGACGGGCGACAATTACCGCGTTGGATAAGCGAGAAATGGTCGCGAAGCGAGGGTTGGTTTCCAGTCTGTCGTATGAGAAGTTAACAGAAGTTACAGGGTCAAAGGCTGTTGATAAATCAGAGAGGATGAGTTCAATCATATCTTTGACAAGGTTTAGTTCAATCGTAGTATATGGTCGACCTTCAATTCTCATGGCGGCTGTTCCGCGTCTTCCTCCAAGCAATACATCCACAATGGAGTATACAAGGGACGAATCAACGGACATCAGGCCGTAATTGTCCCATTCTTCAGCTTTGAACACGGCGAGAAGTGTCGGAAAAGTCAGAGAATCGATATATTCGCCGAAACGCATTGATTCAATGTTATCTAATGATACCTCAACGTTGTCTTGTGTGAAGTTACGCAGAGAAGTTGCCATCATGCGGATAAGACGGTCAAAGACGATATCCAGCATTGGCAAACGTTCGTAAGAAACCATTGATGAATTCAGTATGGCTCTGACTCCGGTTTTCATTGTGTAGGAATCTGTTTCTTCATCATCTCCGGAATAACCGAACAGGCTGTCAATTTCTTCCTGATTGAGAATTTTGGTGTCTCCGTTGTCGGCGGACGGCATGGCGACCTGTGAATTTTCGCCGCGAACCTGAATCAT
Organism: uncultured Azospirillum sp.; assembly: GCA_964521455.1. Classification (GTDB taxonomy): domain Bacteria; phylum Pseudomonadota; class Alphaproteobacteria; order RF32; family CAG-239; genus JAGAJR01. The sequence goes on along the minus strand of CAZFRT010000003.1, from coordinate 8,886 downwards.
ATCAGCCCAGTCTTTATCCGAAGTTTGGTTGTTTTGCTCTTTATTTTCCTCAGCCACGTCAGTTGTTCCTTATTTCTTCTGAATTTCGAAATTTTTGATGTTTAAGTTGGTTATTTTTATAGGATCTGTAATCAAGTTCATACGATATTGTAATTCTTCTTTCAGATAGTAAAGACTGTCGGATCCTTGTAATTCGTCTTCGGTCAATTCCAGTGTATGGGCGATGACGGCATCGGCGATTTGCGGCATGAGTCCCTCAATGATTTTTATGTCGTCAACGGTAGGAATTTCAATGCTTAAGCGGATTTTAGCAAGTCCTTGTTTCCCTTCGGCGGTTTTGATCTGTACGTTTATTTCCGGAAGATCGTAGAAAATAAGCAAGTTTTTTTTGCTGCCGTCTTCCGCGGTAGATTTATCAACCACAGTGTAAGGGAGCTCTTCTTCGGAATTGATGTCTTTTCCGGAAATGAAATAAAAACTGACAATCAGTCCGATGACAATCAATATCGGCAATAAGAACAGCAAGAACTTTTTCTTGTCGATAATTTTTAGATTTTCGTCGGAAATATTTTCGTCCGCATCATTTTCAATATTAACCATTTTGTACTCCGGCACTTAAACATATATTTCGCATTTTATAATATTTTTTTTATAATTAAACATTAAAAAGCGACTTATTACATGGAATTTGTACGAAAAATGCATTGAAGAGCGGAAAGTCGGTTCGCGGTGTCGATTTTAACTAATAATTATAGTTTTTGTTGTATTATTTCATACTGAGAAGAAGGGCAGATTTGTATGTTACAGATATGTGAAATCTTTACAAAAAACAATGATGTCTCTGGTAAAAATTATGAAAATATGGTAGGCTGAATATAGTGTTACAAGGGGTGAAGGCTGAAATAAATGTATATTTGGGTAATATTGGCAACGTTTATTACGATTTTGTATTCGTTTAATCTTTCAACCAGGTCTGACATGAGGGAACTCTATGTTGAGCCGCAAGCTGAAGCCGTGGTTGCCAAGCTGGTTGAACAGCATCGTGCTGCTCAAAAATATGTCAGAGATCACATGCCTCCTGATAACGGTTCTTCGACCGTTTCATACCACCCCGGAGAAATCAGTTTTGCTCATTTGAAGCCGTATTTACCGTATGGTTTTAACGGTACGCAGACAACCAGCGAATATACAACGTTGTTATACTGTTTGAATCGGACAAGCAACAAACTCAGTCAGGCAATGGTCGGATGTAGCGGAAGCGGACCGAGTTGTTGCGGAGACCCTAACTCAATCACATATTTGGCAACGTTTGGGTGTGTGCCGCAAAAATGGCGGAATATTCGTACCGGCCGCCCGAACAATGATATGTTGAACGCTATTCAGAATCTTGTCGGTATGGGTACCGATATGGGATATGCGGATTTTGTTTCTCCGGATGCACCGGAAAACGGCTTAAAAACAACAATGATGATAAGAGCTCGAGAAGTTACCTTTGTTTCCATTCCTCAATACATTATCTCCAATAAATTGAGCGGAGTGGAGAACGGGCGTTCGTTCAGCGAGATGTGTGGCGATGGTGTGAAAGACAATGATGTGGCTGCGGAGGCCGGGAGTGAAGATACGGAGGAGGAAGAACCTTCGGGTGATATTTTAGCGGACAGTGCGTGTAATTTTTGTTTGATTTATTTAACTCCGTTTGACTAATGACGGAAAAGGCAGGAGAAAGAAGATGGTGAAACGTAAATTTTCGAGATTAAACGAGCTCGGTAGTTTAATGGTCGAAGCAATGGCGATGTTGGCGTTGATTTCGATGGTGACTCCTATTCTCTATAAAAAAGCGGCAGAACGGACAACTGAGTTGCAGGATATTAATGCAGCCAGCCAGATGAGAAGTCTGATAAAATCAATTGATGACTATGTCAAAGATAACTATGATGATCTGGTTGCTGGAAAGACAATTACGCAGTCCGAGTGCAAAACATCAAGCGTTAATTATTCTTCTTTTACTAACTCCTCTGCCAATATTACTGTTCCTATTAACCATTTTTGCTATTACCTGCCTTACGGTTTTTTGGGAAGTGATAAAGAAGCTCAAGATAGTAAGACTTTCTCCAGCAATTATAAAGTTGTTTTGAAAAAAGTGGATGGAGACAGCGGCCGCAAGAAAACAATTACGGCCTTTTTGGTCGCAAATCCGAATAATGAAACTCTGCCGATGATCCGAGCATCAAGAATTGCTTCCATGGTCGGAAGTAACGGTGGTTATGTGGACGGAAACAAGGGTAATGGGGTACAGGGAATTTGGACTCTTGACAATCTGCAGACAGATTTGGGCTTAAATGCCGGAGATTACAGCAACGGGGCGATTATGGCATCAAGCATGCAGTCCATCAGTGCTTCCGGCGGCGGTGACAGCAGCGAAAATGTTTTGTACCGAAATAAACGTGCCGGAAAAGATTATTTGAACACGATGGAAACAGACCTCTCCATGGGTGAAGCAGCTGGTAGGCAATACAATATTAAGAACATTAATCAGTTGATTGTCGGAGCCAATTCAGCCGATATGATGGATGGAGGAATTGAGAATGCTCTGTATTTGAAAAAAGGTGGTATTAATGTCGGGAATAAAGCTAAAATCTCCAGTAACGGTGATATCAGCGGTACATCTCTCAACATTACCGGCGGAGCAACTATCGGAGGTGCTTTAAGTGCTGCTTCGGCAACAATTTCAGGTGCTTTGCAGGCCGCCACGGCTAATATTACCGGAAACTTGACGGTCGGTGGCAGCGGTGCTTTTGGCGGAGCCATTACAGGTGCCAGTTTGGATGTGGGAAGCGGTGCCATTTCCGGCGGTCCGATTACCGGAACCAGTTTGAATGTGGGAAACGGAACCATTACGGCCGGAAACGGAAACTTTAGCGGAGATATTACGGCTGTGAACGGAAACTTTAGCGGAACGGTTAATGCCAATTTGTTTGAAGCTCCGGTTATTACGGCAACGCAGACGTTAAATGCCGGTGCCAATGGTGCGTATGCTCAGTTTGATGCCTCAAGTGCCGATATTAATGTAGATACGTTTAATGTCGGGGCTACATCCGGTTCCAAGATTAGTGTTAACGGAACGGATACAAAATTGAGAAACACGACAACCATGGATGTCGGGCTTTCAGACAACAGACGCTTGATTATGAATAATACCGGTGTCGGGATAACTTCTGATTTGTTGGCAACAACTTATGGTGCCACAGGTGTTAATATCGGAACAAGTGCCGGTAAACTCGTAAATATCCAAGAAGATTTGTTGACGGCAAGAAGTCCGGCAAATGCGGCGTCAAAAGGATTAGTTAACGTTCGGGATGATTTTTATGCAATCGGTGAAAAGTTTAAATTAACCAGAGACGGTTCCAATAACAATACGTTAGTCTTTTCACCTTATTCGGCCGGAGCCGGTGATGCGGTGATTTATGCCAACCATACGGATGCTGGCGGGGCTCCGCGATTGGACATTAAGTCCAGCGTTTTGCAGGTGGACAGCGGTCCGAATGCCAGTTATATTAATATTGCTCCGGGGGCTGCTGTTGCCGGAAATGCTAACAAGGGAAGCGTTTATATCAGAAAAGGTGTCGTAGAATTACAATCTCAATATGATACAATAAACCATACAACAGGGAACAGCTCTGCTATGGGATATATCAAAGCAGACCGCTTTGTTGATAACGCTGTTTTGGATACCAATGCTTTACCGGTTGTAACCAGTGGTGGGTATAGCGGAGGATATGTGGGATATGATGCTTATCAGGTTAATCCGGCTTATACTTCGGTAATGCATGATATTAAGCTGACGACCAGAGGCGGTGCCCGTTTGAGTGATATCTTACCGGATTTCATTAATAAAGGTATTTATGTGGTTGATAATACTTATAAAGAGGAAGTCGGGGATTGGACGGGAAAAACGTCTACTCAGTTGGATACGATGGGTTCATCAAGTAATGAATGTGCCGCTCATACTTGTCGTACTTCTCCGTGGTTGGGATGGATTCCGACCCCACAGTGTCCTCCGGGATATGGTAAAGTTATTACCATTACGCCGGCAGGTTGGGCGATGGCTCAGGCCGGTACACCGGGTAAATATACTGGCACTAACCACAAGAGTCCGGATGTGGCAGTAAATTATAATCCTAAAACGGTTACCGATGCTTTATCCGATCCGAGTGCTGAGGCTACACCGCTTTATTTCCAAAAAAGTACCTGGTTAAGAGCTAATGTTTATGCACACGGAAGTGATGCCAGTTTTATCGGTTGGAGTGCGATTATGGGCTTTATGTATCCGTATTCGTATTATAAGGATTATCTCACTCATTTGGGAATTGGTCATGGTTCTGTGGCTGAGGATAAGGCGATTATTTGGAATCTGTTTCCGGTATTTAAGCAGCAGTTGGAGGCTTATGCGACGGTTTACTGTTACTTTGACCGAACCAACTTCAATACAACTTATGTTGGGGATTATGATCAGCTGTTGAATAAGAGAGCTGTTTATAACAAAGCCAATACAAGTAGTTACACCACGCGTTTGAATGACCCTAAGTTAAATTATACAGATCCGTGGTAATCGGCAGATTGTTTGAAAAACCCCTCAATCGAGGGGTTTTTTTGTGGTAAAAGTTTTTTTGTGTAGTAATTTCGTTAAAATGAACTAATATAAGCAAAAGTAAAAAATAATTTTATTTAAGGAGTGTTTGAAATGAAGTTGCTTGCCTTGCTGATGACGGGAGTTTCAATGGTGTTTTCAACAGTCTCGTTAGCTCAGGAAACCTCCGGGGTGCAATCGTTTATGCAGGAAGCTGATGCTTGGCGTCGTCAGAAAGGGGAACGTTTGGTTATTTTGCAAAGCATTTCTGACTCTGTCGGACAAGCCGGAATGGAAAATATTACCAAGGCGGAACAGGTTTTTTGCTATCAGGTGGAGAATCGTCCGGCAGGGTACAGCGGGTATACGATAGACGGTATGGCCGTAACCGGATTTTGCGGTGTTGTCAATGCGGATCTGCGGGATATGATTGTTAAGCAGTTTTTTGCTACGGAAGAGAATATCAGCAATGTTCCGGATAAGTGTCTTATTCGTCCGAAACTGATGCTTCGTTTTGTTCGCGGAATTGACGCCACAGATGTTTTACTCTCTTCTCCGTGCCATTCTTTTTCAGTTTTTTACGGTGGAAAACTCAGGACGTTTAACTTTAAACCGGGGGCGGAAATTATTGATGTGATGGTTAATTCGTTCAAAACCAGCACCATCCCGTTCGTTTCTCCGGCACTGCTTAATCAGCTTCTACCGGTGGGGGTTGCCCAAAATACGGAGCAAAAGGCCATTGTTCAGGAGAAAAAGGCTGCGGCTCCGATTCGTCAATGGGAAGGGGCCGGTAATGCTCCGATTAAAAAGGCTCCGGTTAAAAAGGGCTGGAATAATTTAAAAATGTAATTACATTTTTGGGGAACAACTGGTACGAATCGAACTATTTTTATAAGAAAACCTGACGAGAGTGTCAGGTTTTCTGTTTTATTTTAAGGTAAAAATACCGTTTGATTGAATACGTTTTCCAAAAAGAAAAGGGAGATGAAACATATAACAGCGGCAATGACCGGTGTGGTTATCCATCCTAAGGCTATACGTCCTAATGTTGACCAGCGGACACAGGATCCGCCTTTCATAATCCCAATACCGATAACCGCCCCGATAACCGCCTGTGAGCTGGAAACCGGAACCAGTGGCAAAGTCGGCAGTCCATGGCTGCTTAAAAAGTTTTGTAATCCCTGAGAAGCAAATAAGAACAAGACCAAAGACTGGGAAACCACAACAATCCATGCGACAAGCGGAGACATAGACATGAGATTGTTTCCGATAGTGTTTATAACTTTTTGGGAATAAGTAAAGACGCCGATACTGATGGAAATTCCTCCGATTAAGAAGAGAATTTGTGTGCCGTTAAGTTTGAGAATGCCCATATTGACGGGGTGAAACGGACTGGAATCTACAAAAACACCCATAACGTTGGCTATGTTGTTTGCTCCCAAGGCATAAGCTCCGAAGGCTCCGGCCAGTATCAGTCCGATACGGGTATAGCAATCTTGTCGGACAAGATGGATTTTAGAATGCTTGAGGGTGATTTTGACAATATAATATAAGCATATAGAAATTATTCCGGAAAGAGCCGGGCAAATTGCCCAAGTGCTGACAATTTTGCTTAAAACGCCGATGTCGGTGGTTTTTCCGCTATAGATGTTCCAGCCGACAATGGCTCCGACAATTGCCTGAGAGGTGGAAACGGGAATGCCGCTGCCGACCATCCAATAAACCGTGAGTGCCGCGGAAAAAGCGACCATGAAGGCTCCGGCAATGGTGTTGACATTACCTAAATCTCCCAGCGTTTTGCTGGCACCGGCTCCGGCATAAACGGCTCCGAGAATGATAAATAAGGATGCGATGATTGCGGCGGTTTTGAACTTTACCATACGGGTTCCGACTGCGGTTCCGAAAATGTTGGCTGCGTCATTGGCTCCAAGAGACCAGCCCAGAAATAAACCACTGCTTAAAAAAATGAAAAAGGTAATATCCATTTAAATATCCCGTTTGATAGTGAAAATCAAAAGTTCATCAATGCAGTCTTCGGCAATGTCGGCAATATCTGCTACTTTGCTAATGAGGGAACTGAGCTGAATTTTGTTGGCCAGAGGCAAATCCGAATCAAAAATAGCTTCCCTTAGGTGAGCTGAGGTTATGTCACTTTCATGCTCCATAAAATATACTTTTTGGGAGTAGTCTCTGACAGTGGCGATGTCTCGAAAAAACGCTCTGGAAGCGATAGCCATATTTTCTGTACAGTCTATCACTTGTTCACAGAGTTCTGTCAGTCGCATATGGTATTCAGCCGGAATTTCCGGACGTTCAATATAGAAAGCGTGGGCAACTTCATCATATTTGTTAATAATTTTATCCAGCTTTTCAACCAGATGGAGAACATCTCCTCGCAAGTCGGGAAGCAAATTCTCAACATAAAGTTTGTTTTCTATATCACGGCGAATGGCATCGGCATCATGTTCTATCTGTTTGATTTGTTTGCTCAATTTTTTGTATTCGGCACTGCGTTGTTCAACCAAAAATACTTTGATAGCTTTTTTGAAAGTCATTGCAACGTCAATAATCTTATCGTGAAACAAATCTATTTTGTTTTCCAGAGCTTTGGTTTGTGAAAACAGTGAAATGCGAATGTGAAACATCAGATACCTGCCTTAAATTGTTAATTATCTGTTGTTACTTTATCATAAATGGTTAAAGAAAGCTTTATTTTTTCAAAAATAATTAAAAAATAAAATTTAATTTCCTCTTGTAAATATGAGATAGATTAGCTAAATTAAGTATGTTTTTGATTATAATTTAAAACTTAAGGATACTGATAATGAATAAATTAAATTCACTTTATGTTTCTTTAGTGGCATTGGTTGTTGCCATCGCAGCTTTGGTTATGTGTGTTTTCTGCTGTTGCGGTAATAAAGGTGCCATGGTGGAAGAAGCTTTGAACAATAATCCTGAGATGATTATTAATGCTATGCAGAAATATGAACAGAAAATGAGAGATGAAGCTCAGGCTCAGGCTCAAAAATTGATTATGGACAGCATTGAAGAAGTTAACAATGATGCTGACACTCCGTTTGTCGGTAATCAAGATGCTAAAGTCGTATTGGTTGAATTCTTTGATTACTCTTGCGGATACTGCCACAGATTGTTCCCAGGCTTGAAAGCTGTTATTGAAAATAATCCGGATGTTAAAGTTGCTTTCAAAGCTTTGACTTTCGTTTCTCCGGTTTCCGAATATGCTGCAAAGGCTGCTTTGGCTGCCAATATGCAGGGTAAATATATTGAAATGCATAACGGTTTGTTCCAAGTTAACGGCAGATTGACAGAAGCTAAAGTTGACGAAGTTGCTGCTCAGATCGGTTTGGATATGGATCGATACAGAGCAGATTTAGGTTCTGAAAAAGTTAGAAACGCTTTGAAGAAAAATGCTGAGTTGGCTAATAAGATTCAGGTTAATGGCGTTCCGGCTCTTATCCTGAACGGTACAATGTTGCAGACAATTGACGGCAATGTTGTTCAAGATGCTTTGAACGAAGCAAAAGCTGCTCAATAATCTCTTTGTTTGGAGACGGCAAAAGAAAAACAGCTCTCAATTTGAGAGCTGTTTTTTATTGGCCGGAAATTAATATTTTCGATCGACGATATATTGGGCAAGAAGTTTGAGGTTCTCGGCTTTGCTTCCGAAAATATCCAAAGCTTTTTGAGCTTGTTTAATCAAATCTTCGGCAATTTTGCGAGCGTTTGCCAAGCCATATAAGGAAACAAAAGTTATTTTGCCCTGTTTTTCGTCTTTTTGGAGTGTTTTTCCGACCAAATCAACGTTACCTTCAACATCGAGGATGTCATCGGCAATTTGAAATGCAATTCCGATTTTGCGGGAGTATTCAATCAAGGCTTGTCTTTGTTTTTTTGTGGCTTTTCCCAAAATGGCTCCGGCTTCGCAGGCATAACGAATCAGACGTCCGGTCTTCATTTCTTCAATATGTTTGATGAGAGTTTCATTTTGCTGTTGCGGAGAAATTTTTTCGGCGTAAAGATCAACCATTTGTCCGGCAATCATTCCCGTAAAAGCTCCGGCAGCCTCGGCCAGGTATTGTATTAATTCACAGCGGGTTTGAGAATCCGCCGTTTTTTTATCGCCAAGAACTTCAAAGGCATAAGTCAGCAAACCGTCGCCGGCCAAAATTGCTGTGGCTTCATCAAATTGTTTGTGGCATGTTGGTTTGCCGCGACGGAGGTCATCATTATCCATAGCG
>CAZFRT010000002.1:3908-30163 GCA_964521455.1 uncultured Azospirillum sp. | reverse complement strand
AAATTATTAGCCATTTCCGAAGAAGTTTTGCAGGATTTGGAATTGCCGTATCAAGTTTTGGAAGTTTGTACCGGAGACATGGGAGCTCCGAAATATCGTCAATATGATTTGGAAGCTTGGGTGCCTTCTCAGAATTGTTATCGTGAAACCCATAGTTGCTCTAACATTACCGAATGGCAGGCTCGCCGCACCAATCTGCGTTATCGTGACAATGCCGACGGTAAGGTAAAATATGTTCATACTTTGAATAATACCGGAATTGCCACTCCGCGTGCGTTGGTTCCGTTTATTGAGAATCATCAACAAGCGGATGGTCGAGTTCGTATTCCGGAAAAACTTCGTCCTTATATGGGAGGGGTTGAATTTATCGGAAAAGGTACTAAATAATTCTAAGTAAAGAAAGGCTCGTGTTGACGGGCCTTTTTAAGTTTTATAAAGGAGGGAAAATGGCGGAAATAAAATTATCTCCGGATAAGCTGAAAGCGGTTTTATTTGACTGGGACAATACACTGGCCGAAAGCCGGACGCCATTGGTTTATGCCATAAACAAGGTTTTAGAAGAATATGGTATGCCGGATTGGAATATCGTGAAACAGAGGCGAGATAATGACTTGTCTTTTCGAGATAATTTTCCGCGTATTTTCGGAAACAAAGCCGGAGAGGCTTATGATAAATACACCAAGATATATCTGAAAAACGTTGCCCGTCTGATTTCAACCTTTGAAAGGGTAAATGACGTTCTTAAATTTTTGCGGAAAAAACAGATAAAGATTATTATCATGACCAACAAAGATCGCAAACTTCTTGATTTTGAACTTCCGTTATTGTTTGACCCTGAGATGTTTGACAGGATTGTTGCCGGACATGAAGCCCCGAGAGATAAACCTCACGGCGAGCATGCACTATATGCTTTGGATGGAATATTAAAACCGGAGGAAATTAATCCGGATACGGTCTGGGTTGTGGGTGACAGTCCGCAAGACAGCCTCTGTGCCGTAAAAGTTCAGGCTCGTCCGATACGTATCGGAAAACCCATCTGGGGAGATGAGGGGGATAAATGCCCGGATATTGTCTATTTTGATACTTTTTGTGATTTTTACAAAGCTCTGATTTCTTAAAGAAAATTAGCGAAATTTTAAGTACCCGTCTTTATAATTTTGCATTATTTGTAAATTGTTCGGTAGAAAATAAAAATGGGTAAAGATTCGGATATTGATTATGGCAAGATTGTGCATTATGTATTAATTGCCTTAGTAGCAGGAGCATTGCTATGGCTTAATTATTGCAATTTTCAGGAGCATATTTCCTCGAATAAAGCTCTGATTAACAATTATTCTCCCAAGGAGGATGAAATGGCAAAATACCGCAATCCGGTTGTTGCCGGTTTGTTTTATCCCTCAGATGCTCAAAGCTTGTCTGAGGATATTGATAATTACCTGAAAACAGAAAACAGAATAAGTAATTATCAGCCGCAAATTTTGATTGTCCCGCATGCCGGGTATCAATATTCTGCGACGGCGGCGGCCAAAGCTTATGCTTCTTTGCGAAATTTCTCAGATAAAATCCGTAATGTCATTTTGGTAGGACCGTCTCATCGGGTGGCTTTTGACGGTATTGCCGCCCCGAGTGTCGATTATTTTAAAACACCGTTGGGAAGTATTGCCTTAAATCGGGAAATTGTTCAGGAAATGCATAACAGCTTTGGTATCAAGATTTTGGACAAGGCTCATGCACAGGAACATTCTCTTGAAGTTCAACTTCCATTTTTGCAAAAAGTTCTGAAAAAGTTTAAGATTATTCCTTTGGTTTACGGCAATGTCAGTTCCGAAAAACTAGCGGAAGTCTTAAATCCTTATTTACATCGGGAAGATACGGTAATTGTCATTTCCGCCGATTTGTCGCATTATTATGATTATGAAACCGCCAAAGCCCTTGATAAAATTACGGCGGATTTAGTTGCACGCAATGAGGCGGATATTGACGAACACCAGTCATGCGGAGCTATTGGAATTAATGCCGCTTTAATTCTGGCCAAAGAGAACAACTTCCGTCCTGAAATGCTGGATATGATTAACTCAGGGGATACGGCGGGAGACAAGGACAGTGTTGTCGGTTATGGAGCTTGGCGTTTTGAAAAAAAACAAGGGGAAGAACCTCAAACTGAATTGGAAAAAGAGGTTGCTAACCTAAAATTGTTTAGTGAAAATTATGGTGAAACGCTGCTTAACATTGCCGAACAAAGTGTGAGTAAAGCTGTAATTGAACATCATAAATATTCCCCGTCTCGAGATGATTATGACGATGTTTTGTTTGATAAAGGAGCGGCTTTTGTAACGCTGACGGATAAAAACGGAGAATTGCGAGGTTGTATCGGAACAATTGTCCCTAATCAGGGAATTGCCAAAGATGTGGCAAGCAATGCTTATCGGGCGGCTATAGAAGACAGTCGTTTCCATCCGGTAAGCGAGACGGAATTGGAAGGTTTGAATATTTCCATTTCTTTACTAAGCGGTTTTGAGAGAATAAGGTATATGGACGAGGCGGATTTGTTGACCAAGATTAATCAGGTTGTTGACGGCATTATTATCCGCGATGGTAACCGACAGGGTGTATTTTTACCGTCGGTTTGGCAACAGCTTCCCGAAAAACAAGAATTTTTGAATAATCTGAAGGTCAAGGCCGGTATCAGCCCGAGCTATTGGTCCAATAAGATTAAAGTTTATCGTTTTAGAACAGTGGAGATAAAGAAAGATGAAAATTAACGGATACGAAATAGCCATTCCCGAAGAAAAATTAAGCCATATGGTGCAAGAGGAAATGCTTCCGATTGAAATGGTAAATAAAGATTTTGAAGGCTATAAGGCTCTTCCTGAAGGGGATAAAAAAGCCTTGGCACATTTGGTTGCTGCTGCCAAAATTATGAATGATGTTGCTCTGGAGCAGGATCATCCGTTAAACAGAACTCTGAAAAAAGGCTTGGAAGAAGCTGCAAAAGACAGTGAATACGCAGCTCTTGCTTTAAGAATATTCAATTCTTTAAACGGCGTAACCGGTTTAAACGGTGTGGATCAGGAACCTGTAAAAATCTTTTCCGGTGTGGAAGGATATAAAGGCCGAAATTTTTATCCGACGGATTTAAGTGTTGAAGAATTTCATAAAATCATTACTAAAATGCTGGACGAAGGCAAAACTGAAGAAGTTCGGAAAATCCTCAGTGCCAGAACTATGGTGCGTCGCAATGGTAATGAGTTGAAAGCTGTTGATTATACGGAATATTTCACTAAAGAATTTTCTGCAATGGCTAATGAGTTGGAAGTTGCTGCTCACTATGCGACCGATGAGCTGTTTAAAGATTATCTGGGTTGGCAGGCACAGGCATTTTTGCAAAATAACGAAGATATGGATATGTTAGCGGATCGTCATTGGGCACAAATGCAAGATACAAATTTGGAATTTACGGTCAGCAGAGAAAACTATGATGATGAAATGACGCCGACAATTTGTGAAAATGCTGAATTATCCGCTCGTCTGGCAGAGAAGGGGATAGAGGTTGTTTCCAAAGATATGCTGGGCGTTCGTGTCGGTATTATCAATAAAAAAGGCACGGAACTGATTTTGAAATTTAAGGAACACATGAGTAAATTGGCAAAATTAATGCCTTACAACGACACTTATGTTCAGTCTGTTGCCAACGGAGATGATGTAAAACAAACCATGGTTGACGCTGATTTGGTAACTTTAACCGGAGACTATGCCCAGTGCCGCGGAGCGATTACGACAGCTCAAAATCTGCCGAACAATGATAAGCTTTCCGTTAAAACAGGAGGTGGTCGCCGTAATGTTTATCACCGTCAAGTCCGCCAAAGCCATGATAAAGCCAAAACCCAAAGAATGTTGGATGCTTTGGTTGCCAAGGAGTTCCATCAATATTTCAATCCGGAAGCCGAACATATTTTTGTTATCGGACACGAAAACGGTCACTCCTTGGGACCAAATAGTGAATATCAGAACGCGTTAGGTGTTTATAAACATACGATTGAGGAAAACAAAGCCGACGTGGTTTCGATTACTTTTATGCCGGAATATGTCAAAGCCGGTGTAATCAGCGAAGAGATGTTGAAACAAGTCTATGCAACTTGGATTATTCGCCTGTTTTTGAAAGCCAAACCGCAGTTAATCCAGCCACACCGTGTCGGGGATTTGATACATTTTAACTTCTTGCGGGAACATGGAGCCGTCTCATTTGACGCTGACAACAAGCTGGTTATTCATTTTGATAAAATGAACGAAGCCATGCATAAAATTTTGGATGAAACGATTGCAATTCAATTGTCAAAATCTCCGGAAAAAGCCAAAGCTTTCATTGACAGATATTCAACTTGGAGCGATATTTCGGAACATATTGCAAAAGTTCAAAAAGAACTGGGTATCAAACCTTACAAGGATATCCGGACATATTTTTAAGAGAGTGATGAATGTATTACAGTTTCTTTGAAATTTTCTCGATAGGGGTTGGCCCTTCGAGTTCGCATACTGTCGGCCCGATGCGTGCGGCCAAACGTTATATTGACAACCTTCACGCCAAAGGCTGTTTTTCGGAAGTTGAACGGGTTAAAGTAACCTTATACGGTTCTTTGGCTTTAACCGGCATCGGACACGGAACCGTCAAAGCGGTTATTTACGGACTGATGGGTTTGGAAGCGGAAGCAATTGACCCTGAAAAACCTTATATTGTTGCTGTTCAGCGAGACGGTATTCTGCACTTGTCTCAGGAAAAACCGGTAAAGTTCGACTTGGATAAAGATGTTATTTTTGAAAAGGAAATCTTTTTGCCCCAACATTCAAACGGAATGAAGTTTGAGGCCTTTGACGCAAACGGAAAATGCCTTCTGGAAGAGGTTTACTTTTCTGTCGGCGGTGGAACGATCGCTCGTCAGGATGAAATGGATAACAGAATTGAACGAGATCCTTATAATGTTCCGTTTGATTTCAGTACCTGTGATGAACTTATCGGCTTGTGTAACAAACATGACAAGTCGATAGCCAATTTGGTTTTTCAAAATGAATGTGCTTTAAGAAAACAGGAAGACGTTATTGCAGGAGTTTTAAAAATCCACGGGATTATGCAAAACGCCATTGATAGAGGAATGAAATCTCGAGGAAACCTGCCGGGCGGGTTGAATATCAAACGTCGTGCTCCGGAAATTTACGAGCGTTTGGAGGAAAAATTCCGTAATAATGATTATGATCCGCTGTTGATGATAGACTGGATAAATTTGTGGGGTTTTGCCGTTGCGGAAGAAAACGCTGCCGGCGGACAAATAGTAACCGCTCCGACCATGGGTTCTGCGGGAATTATTCCGGCGGTGCTGCGTTATTATGAACGCTTTGCCTCTCAAAAATCTCCTTATACGGCGGAAGAGGGAATTTGGAAGTTTTTGCTGACCGCTTCGGCAATTTGTAGTTTATATCGAACAAATGCGTCTATCTCGGGAGCCGAAGTTGGCTGTCAGGGAGAAGTCGGAGTGGCTTGCTCAATGGCGGCCGGAGGTCTGGCTGCGGCAATGGGCGGAACCAACAAACAAGTCGAAAATGCCGCCGAAATCGCTATGGAACATAACTTGGGCTTAACTTGCGACCCGATAGGCGGCTTGGTACAGGTTCCATGCATTGAAAGAAATGCCATGGGAGCGGTCAAGGCGGTTAATGCCGCCCGTATTGCGATGAAAGGCGACGGAGAGCACATCGTTTCATTGGATAGCGTGATTAAAACCATGTTTGATACCGGAATTGATATGAATAATAAATATAAAGAAACCTCTCTGGCCGGTCTGGCGGTCAATGTTTCTTACTGCTAAAAAAATCCCTCTCGGAAGAGAGGGATTTTTTTGTGAAAGAAGGAATTAATCTTTCAGGCAGTTTTTGACACTGTCGATGACTTCTTCAACCGTAATGCCGAAGTATTTGTATAATTCTTCAGCCGGACCGGAAGCTCCGAAGCCGTCCATACCGATAATATCGCCTTTTAAGCCGACATATTTTTCCCAACCGAACTTGGAGGCCGCCTCAATGGCAATACGCGGAGCCGTTCCGAGAATTTCTTCCTGATAAGTCAAATCCTGTGCATCAAAAAGTTCTGTACAAGGCATGGAAACGACGGCGGTTTCAATACCTTCTTCTCTGAGTTTTTCTTGAGCTTCAACCGCCAAAGAAACTTCCGAGCCCGTAGCAATCAAAGTAGCTTGGCGTTTTTTGCCCTTGGCCGTATCTGAAATAACATATCCGCCCCGAGCCGTCAGGTTGACATCGGAAGAAGTTCTTAACAATGGCAGATTTTGGCGTGTCAGAGCCAAAATACTCGGCTTATTGTCTGTTTCAATGGCAATCTGCCAAGCTTCAGCCGTTTCCACCACATCGCAAGGACGGAAAGTTAAAATATTCGGCATACAGCGGTAGGATGCCAGATGTTCAATCGGCTGATGGGTCGGACCGTCTTCGCCGACACCGATTGAATCATGGGTCAAGACATAAATAGCTCGAATACCCATTAAAGCGGCCAGACGCTGAGACGGACGCATATAATCCGAGAAAACGAAGAAAGTTCCGCCGTAAGGAATAATACCTCCGTGCAAAGACATTCCGTTCATAACCGCACCCATAACGTGTTCGCGAATACCATACATAACGTTGTTGCCGTTGTAGTCGCCTTTGGCAACAGTTTTCATTCCGTTAACAAAGGTCAGGTTGGAAGCAGCCAAATCAGCCGAACCTCCGACAATTTCCGGAACATTTGGAACAATGGCTTCCAAACACAACTGAGAAGCTTTGCGAGTGGCAACTTTAGTTTTCTCTGCAATGGCATTCTTTTTGAGTTCTTTCAAATCTTTATCCCAACCGTTAGGGAGTTTGTCGGCAATAACGTCTAAGAATGCTTTGCCTTTTTCTTTAGCTCTTTTTTCCCAAGATTTATATTCAGCCTCGTTTCTTTTTCCGGCATTTCTCCAAACGGAAAGAATTTCATCAGGAACAACAAACGGATCATAATTCCAATCCAGTGCTTTTCTCATTGCCGCAATTTCTTCCGCTCCCAAAGGAGAACCATGGCATTTTGAAGTGCCGCATTTGCTTGGAGCTCCGAAACCGATTTTTGTTTTGCAGGCGATTAAGGTCGGTTTGGATGATTTCTGAGCCTTTTTGATGGCCTTGTCGATTTGATTATAGTTATGTCCGTCAATTTCAATCGTGTTCCAACCGACAGCCTGAAAACGTTTGATTTGATTGGTGGAGTTAGAGGCGGAAACATTACCGTCGATGGTAATATTGTTGTTATCCCAAAAAACAATCAGTTTATTAAGTCCGAGATGTCCGGCCAAAGAAATTGCTTCTTCGGAAATACCTTCCATCAGACATCCGTCTCCGGCAATAACGTAGGTGTAGTGGTTGCAAACTTCATCGCCGAATTTTGCATTCAGGATTCTTTCTGCCAAAGCCATACCCACGGAAGAGGAAATACCTTGACCCAACGGTCCGGTTGTCATGTCGATTCCGTCCAGATGCCCGTATTCCGGATGTCCGGCGGTTTTTGCTCCTAACTGGCGGAAGTTGCGAATATCGTCAATGCTGATATCTTCATATCCCATCAAATAAAGCAGAGAATACAAAAGCATGGAGCCGTGTCCGGCGGAGAGAACAAAACGGTCACGATCAAACCAATGAGGCTTTTTCGGATTAAGTTTAATGTGCTTTGTAAAGAGAACCGTGGCGACATCAGCCATTCCCAAAGGCATTCCCGGATGTCCGGATTTTGATTTTTCGATGGCATCGGCACTCAAAAAACGGATGGCGTTAGCCATATCGTGTGCTTGTTTTTTACATTTGCAAAAACACATTATACATACTCCTGTTATTTTTAATGATTGTAATATTTATAATTAATATCAAAAGTTCGTTTATTGTATTTATATTCTTCCGGAGAAATAACCATTCCGAGATAAATATCAAAAGAATATTTCATATTTTCGGGGATGCGAATGTCAACCGGTTGGCTTTTATACTCAACCAACTTTTTATCAGCCGGAATTTCCACATGTTCGTAATAGGTTTTCTTGCCCAAAAACTCTTTCGGACCTTTAACTGAAGAGGTGTAGTAAGCAAAGTCAACGGCGTTTTCATCACTCGGACGCAAGCGTTTTATCTCAAACAAAGCGGAAACGCGGGCTTTCTGCTGATTGACTTTAGAATCAAAATAGCAAAATCCTTCAAAACCGATAAGGCTGATTTGAAATTGTTCTTTATAATTGACAACTTGTGTCAGATAAGAGTTGTCTCTGCTGATTTGCACTCTCGGACACATATTATATTCGCCGGATCGCCAAAAAGAACAGGAAGAAATGAAGGCAACAGAAAGAAACACGATAAAATTTTTAAGCATCTGAAATATCCTTGTTCAAAAATATGCCTTAACTATAAAACCTTTGAGTTATTTTGTAAACAGAGCGACAAGTTCGCTGTGGTTAGAATAAATAAATTGATCAACCAACGTGATTTCATCAATCTTATATCCGGCGGAAATCAAAGTATTGGCATCATTAACGAAGGTGTTCGGATTGCAGGAAACGGCAATAATTTTTTCCGGTTTGTCAGTCATTTCTGCTATTTTTTTGACCTGAGCGGCGGCACCGGCTCTCGGCGGATCAAAAACAACAGCCGAAAATCCTTTTAACTCCAGCTTGTCCAACGGATATTTGAAGAGGTTTTTGGCTTGGATTTCAATATTCGGAATCATATTTTTATTAACGGAAGTTTTGAACCCGTCCAACAATTCCCGCGAAGAGTCAATTGCAACAATTTTATTGTTCGGGTTGCGAGATAACGGATATGAGAAAGTTCCGACCCCGCAGAACAAATCGGCGATTTTTCCTTCCGTTGAACCGAGATATTTCATGACCAAAGAGGTTAACGCCTGTTCACCGGCTTTGGACGGTTGTAAAAATGTTCCG
This sequence comes from uncultured Azospirillum sp., assembly GCA_964521455.1. Lineage (GTDB taxonomy): Bacteria > Pseudomonadota > Alphaproteobacteria > RF32 > CAG-239 > JAGAJR01. Next base: position 21,164 of record CAZFRT010000002.1, on the reverse strand, counting down.
GCGGGAATATAGATTTCATATCCTGAAATATCAATGACCGGCTTGGCTTTTTCGGCAATCGGCTCTGGAAAAGCGTCTGTTGTGCGACGATGAGATATTCTGATAATATGATTGGTGTTTTGAACTGTTTCAAAAATAATCATCCGTTGTTCCAAAGCAAGAGCTTTGTCAAATTCCAAAACCACGTCAATGCCGTTGTCGGCTTCGCAAAGAAAAACATCGCCCGTATTAAGGTAGGAGATTGTCTGTTTTTTTCCTTTACCTTCCACAAAAGGAACAGCACAAATTTCACTCAAAAGCCCCCGAATATCAGGAAGAACGGCATTGAGCTTTTCGGTCAGAAGCGAGCAAGTATCGACATTGACAATGTTTTCACTGCGAGATTCGTTAAAACCGAAAGTCAGCTTACCTTTTTTGTACCGAAAGGCCAAGGTTGCCCGTCTTCGGCTTCCGTCCTTAATAAAGAAAGGTTTTCCCTGAAGAATATGCTCCTGATGAATATTTCGGAGCGTCTGTTCAAAAGCACTTATTTTTTTTTGCCGATAAGCGGTTTCATCCAAATTACGGAAACGGCAGCCGCCGCAGATTTCACTTAATGGACAGGTCATTATTCTTCTACAAATCCTCGTTATCTATGCCCAAAATCGGAAAATACTCTTCTTCCTTAGCCTGAGGAGCCGGGGTTGGTTGCGACTGCTGAACAGGAGCATTTGGTGTCTGAACAGGTTGCTGAGGTTGCGGAGCTGCCGGGCGAGGAGCTTGAACCGGTTGCGGTGCCTGAGGAACAGATGGTGTTGGCTGCTGAGGTTGCGGAGTTACAGGATGAACAGGAGCCTGTTGTATTGGTTGTGAATGCGGAACTTCTTCCGGTCGCGGAGTTTGTGGCGTTGGAGCCGGAGTAGAAGCTTGAGGCTGAACAGTCGGCTGAGCCGTTTGTGTCGGGGCAGGCTGAGGAGCTGATTGGATTTGCGGTTGAGGTTGTTGCATAAACGGAGATGTCGTGTTCGGATGAGACAAAATCGGTTCAGGAACAGTTTCCGAAACATTTTGTGTTACTTGCGGTTGAACAGTTTCAATAGTTGTCTTCGTGTCCAAAATATGATTGGCGGCAATTCCGTCAAGCAAAGAAATTTCTTCAGTTTCTTCTTTGTCAAAAATCGGATGACGGTTCAAACTTTCGTCTTTATGCTCTTTTGGTTCTTCGCTGTTAAAGTTTTTCATATCGTCAGGAGTGAAAATTTCACAGCGGTTGCGTCCGCTTTCCTTGGCTTTGTATAAAGCTTCGTCGGCGGTTTTTATTAAAGTGTCAATGTCATCGGAAATATCGGAAGAAGAAATACCGATACTAACCGTGAAATGGATAGGTTCACCGAGTTCTGAGTAAACCACGATATTGGAAATGGTTTCTCTGAGCCTGTCTGCAACATTTTTAGCCTCGTCGGCGTTTACTTCTGCCAAATAGATAACAAATTCTTCTCCTCCGTAACGGGCGACAATGTCAACATCTCTAAGAGCCCGCTCGCTGGTTGAAGCCAGTTCGATTAAAACTTTATCTCCGACTTTGTGTCCATAGGTATCGTTAACCCGTTTAAAATGGTCGGCATCAATCATCAAGACGCTAAAGTTGGTTCCGTTCATTTGGGACAATGCAATGCGTTTTCTGACCTCTTCTTCAAAATACCGACGGTTAAACAGCGAGGTCAAAGGATCTCGGGTTGCCTGATTTTTCAACAAAGCTTCTCTGTTTTTGCGGGATGTAATATCCTGAAAAGCGGCGTAAATGGCAATATCATAATTATAGTCGATAATATTGGCCGAGGTTAAAAGCCAGAAAGGAGAATTTCCCGTAGGTGTTTTTACCAGAATTTCAAAATCCTGAACCTTCCGCTCTCTTTCCAGACGTTCGTTCAAAAGCTTTCTGTTTTCGGAATCTGCAAAAAAGTCTCTCAGACGGTAGCGATCCAATTCAGAGGCCTCTATTCCGAATAATTTAATGGCATTGTTGTTGGCGAAAATAAGTTTATCATCGCTTAAACGAGAAATAATAATCGGAAAAGGCGAAGATTTGATGATTTCTTCAATTCGAGTGTTGTATTTTTCAATTTCCAGCTTGGCATCATCAAGTTTTTTTCTGACCCATTCCGTTTTTATCATCAAAATGGCTATTGCCAAAGAGACATAAGTCAAGGCGGAGACATACCAACTCTCATTTTGAAAATACTCCACTTCCAACAGTTTCAAAAACAGAACGATGGTAACACATCCGGTTGTGATGGCTGCCAACATATAGCCGCCATGATTGCGAATGAAGCTTTTGGACCAGAAACTGGCTGATATATAGGCAAATCCGGCAATCGGGAAAATTTGCCGCATACTGACAACCATATTATTGTCGGGAGAAATAAAGACGAAATAAACAATGGCAAATAAACCTACCCCGGTTAAAATACCAATAACCGGTAAGTAGGGAAGGTTATTGATTAAAATTTGAGAAGCGGCTATTGCCAAAAAGGCCATGGCAATCAACAATAAAAGCAGCTCCATGGCGACAAGTACCGTAATAGAAACGCCTTGAGCATAATATTCTGAGGTTTTGAAACTTAACCAGGACGAAAGAAACTCAATTCCAAGTCCTAACATCAGAAACCAGATTCCCTTGCCGATATTCAAATTGTCGCTATTGCTAAATTTTACAGCAATAAACAAGATAGCCAAAGATATTAATGTAATGGCTAAATGTGTCGAATTAGTAAAAATTTCAAAACTTCCCATAACGATATGCCCTTCTGCAATCACACATTTTTAATAATTTATGCATATATTAAACATATATTGTTAAAATAAGTTAAAATTAAAAAATATATTTTGAAAATAAAAGATGATTATTTAATAAAAATAATATAGCATAACATTGTCAGACTGATTATCTATCCTAAAACAAAGGGGAATATTATAATGAATAACGCTCCAGATCACTTCAGCCATAGTTACGAATTAAAAGTAGACCGTCGTCCAACCCAGAAATCGGATCGTATTGCATTGCGGATACTCTATCCGGGGCTTTTACTCGGTATGGCTCTGATTATTTTGGGAGTATATGAATTTTTCTACGGAGTTTCGGCCAAAATAAACATTTTCGGAGAAAATGTCATTGATGAACCGGTTTATGAATCTCCGATTAATCCGTATTTTTTTGATGTGGTGATAACGCTGCTTGGTTTGTGGATTGTTGTTTCTCTGATCTTTTCCTATATCAGATATAAAAAGGTTTCAATAGATGATAAAGGAAATGTAAGCGTTGTTCATCGTCCGGTTTTTGGTGAGAAAAAAAGCTATAAAGATAAAATAAAAAATTATGAAGGTGTTCGTCTCAGAATAGAATTTTTCCAGTTTGGTATGCTGAATAAGAACAAATATATCATTGAACTTTATCATAAAAATTCTTTTAAGACCATTCCTTTATATATCAGCACCAGCAATAAAGGTATTCGCAAAAAATGGGAGTATTATGCTCGAATGCTGAATATGCCGACAGTCATCATGACGGATGAAGGAATGGTCAGCAGAGATATTGAAGATTTGAACAAATCGATTAAAGAAATGGCTGAAAAATGGCATCTGTCCAATCAATTTGATGACAGAGCCCCTTTACCGCCGACAATCGCCTATGTGCGAAAAGCCGATAAAACGGTTATTAAAGCTAGAAAAATCCGCTGGGATGCTTATAATTTAATAATGTGGTTTTGTATTTTTGTTTTGGGCAGTGCCTTTATTACGGCATTGTTCTCGTATTTAAAACAAGAGTCGGAACGCAACTCGTGGGTAATAGCCGGATATATTGTCGGACTTCTTTTTGTTTTGGCATTGGTCTATTCTCTTTTCCGCAAAGATAAAATTGTTATAAAGAGAGAAAAAATCATCATCGTACATAAATTTATGCTTTTTTCCAGAAAGAAGGATGAACTTCGTAAAGATGAGATAGAAGCCATTGATGTAACGGTTAATCCGGCAACAGAGCGTTATTTTGTGGCGATTTCTTCTGATGAGAAAACACTTGTTTTCGGGAAAAAGCTCCCTATAGATGATTTACGATGGGTTAAAAAATTCCTGATTAATGAAATTATTAAATAAAATTTGGTGGTTGTTGGAATAAATAATTTGCTAACCGGAGCTTTTCGGGTATAAATATAACAATGTTTTAATTTAAGATTCTAAAGAGAGAACGATATGAAAAAAAGAGATGGAATGGATGCTGATGAAACTTTCTTCAGAGAAGTGAGTGAAGAGGTTAAAAACGAAAATATCAGAAAGTTTTGGAACCAGTATGGCGTATATATGATTGTCGCCTTGGCAGTCGTTCTTACCGTGGCAGTTAGCTTTGAAACATTTAAGGCTTGGAAGCTGAAACGTAACCAGACATGGGCTGATACGTATTCTTATGCATTAAGTCTGCAAAATCAGGGAAAATACGACGAAAGCATTGTTGTTTTGGATAAAATGCAGCAGGCTAATCATGGGATTTATACAGACATTGCCAGACTGCAAACGGCAAATATTCTCTTTGAACAAGGCAAACAGGAAGAAGCTTTAAATATTCTTGATGTCTTGGTTCAAGATAAGAAGGTAAATGAAAAACTTCGCAATATGGCCGCCGTAAAATTGGCTTCTTACAAACTGGATACGGCTCCGAGTGAAGAAATCAACGAACTGCTTCGTCCTCTTGTTGATGAAAATACCGGCTGGAGAAATATAGCTTTGGAAATGTTGGCAATGCTCGCTATCCGCGACAAAGACATTGACGGTGCCAAAAAAATATATACGGATATCCTGAATACGGATAATATTCCGGAAGCGTTGAAAGCCAGAGTTCAGGATATGCTCTCTATTCTGGACAGCGAACAATAGTATCAAACACAGTGGAGTTTTAAATGGATTCGGCAATATATAAAAAACTGGCACTTTCAGGCTTATGCCTTTTGCTGGTGTCTTGCGGTTTATTTGAAAAAGACAAAATCACGCTGGACGGAGAGAGAATTTCTGTTTTGGATAATGAAACGCTTCTTCAGCCGGATTATGCTCCCGGAGAAGTCAAAATTGTTCTGCCTCGTCCGGAAGCCAATACATCGTGGACTCAAAACGGCGGTAACTCCGAACACTTGATGGGACATCTTTTAACCGATAATAAATTAAAAGAAAAATGGAACAGCGGGTTTGGGGAAGGCTCTTCCCGTCGGGATTTTCTAATAGCTTCTCCGGTTATTGCCCATAAAGTTGTTTTCACAATTGATGCTGATGCCGTTGTTTCAGCATTCCGTCTGGATAATGGCAAAAAAATCTGGAAGAAGAGATTAAAACCGCTGAACAAAGACGACAAGGCAATCTCCATGAAAGGAGCCGGTGTTGCGGTTATGAATAAAAAAGTCTATGCAACAACAGGATTCGGCGGAGTATTTGCTTTGGATATGTTTAGTGGTAAACGGCTTTGGCGGTATGATGCTCAAACTCCGATACGCATAGCCCCGACAGTTGCCGAGGACAAGGTTTTGGTTCAAACAATAGATAATTTGTTGTTAGCCTTAAATCCTGAAACAGGAGAAGAATTATGGCGTTATAAGTCTTCTCAGGAAGCAACGGTGTTGGTTGGCGGAGCCAGCCCGGCTTACAGCCCGAAACAAGATGTGGTGATAGCCGCTTTTTCAACCGGAGAATTGCGGGCTTTTAAGGCGTCAACAGGGTCTCCTTTGTGGGCGGATATTCTGGTTTCGGCAAAAAGAAAAAATTCTCTGACCGATATTAATACAATTAAAGCCTCACCGGTAATTGACGGAAACCGGGTATATGCCGTTGGTAACAATAATATTTTGGCCGCGATTGATTTGCGAAGCGGTGCCCGGATATGGGAATTGGAAGTCGGTGGGGTTAACCAGCCTTGGGTTGCCGGAAAGTATTTGTTTGTTCTTTCCAACGACTTGGATTTGCTAGCGGTTGAAACTGAAAGCGGTAAAATTGTCTGGAACACTAAAATTCCGACCGGAAATTCAATTGAAGATAAGGTGGGGGTTTTTGCCACCGGTCCGGTCTTAACGGATAATCGCTTGTTGATAACCACATCTAACGGATATGCTTTTGCCGTTTCCCCTTATACCGGTAAGTTTTTGAGTTTTGTTTCTCTGGATGACGGTGTGGAATTGCCGCCGGCAGTTGCTTACGGATATACGGTTTTAACCACAAAAGATGCCGATTTGCTGGCTTATAAATAGGAATAGTATGATGTTGAAAGTAGCTATTATCGGTCGTCCGAATGTCGGAAAGTCAACTTTATTTAACCGCTTGGTCGGCAGAAAAACAGCTATTGTGCACGATCAGCCGGGCGTAACCAGAGACCGCAAGGAAGCGGAAGCTAAACTGCGGGATATTAAAATGCTCATTATTGATACCGCCGGATATGAGTATTCCAATGAAGATAACCTTGAAAAAAGGATGTGGGAGCAAACCAGACGGGCAATTGAAGAAGCGGATGTTGCTTTGTTCTTGTTTGACGCCAGAGATGGTCTTCAGCCGTATGATGAGCACTTTGCCGATTTGGTTCGTCAAAGCGGAAAACCGGTTATTTTGCTGGCGAACAAATGTGAAGGAAAACTTCAGGAAGACAGCATTTTCGAAGCATATAAATTGGGTCTGGGAACCCCGATACCGTTTTCTGCGGAACATGGCCTGGGACTGCTTGATTTATACGATGCTTTAAAAGAGATTGAAGACGCTAAACCAAAAGAACAGGAAGTTTCTCCGGAAGAAGATGAGCTTGAAGAGGAAGAGAAAATCAAGTCCCGCCCGATTCAGTTGGCAATTGTCGGACGTCCGAATGTGGGCAAATCAACCTTAATGAATGCTTTGCTTAATGATGAGAGAATGCTGACCGGTCCGGAAGCCGGCGTAACCAGAGATGCGATTACGGTGGCATGGGAATGGAAAGGCCGGAAAATTAACTTGGTTGATACGGCCGGATTAAGAAAACAATCCCGTGTTTCCGATTCTCTGGAGAAAATGTCGGCAGCATCAACCAAACATGCGGCTTTTATGGCACAGGTGGTTATTTTGGTTTTGGATGCCGATGCTGTTTTAGATAAGCAGGATTTAACCATTGCTCGCCAAGTAATTGATGAGGGACGAGCCTTGGTAATTGCGGTTAATAAATGGGATATTGCTAACCGAAAAGAAGCTTTGCAAAGATTGAATGACAAACTTCAAACCTCTCTGACACAGGTGGAGGGTGTTCCGACGGTAACGGTTTCCGCCCTGAAAAAAGAAGGGTTGGACAAACTGATGAGTGCGGTTTTCAAAGTATATGACCGTTGGAACGTCCGTATTCCGACCGCTCCGTTAAATAAATGGTTTCAGGATGTGTTGGATAATAATCCGCCGCCGCTCGGTAAAAATAAGAGACGGATTAAACTACGTTATATTACACAGGCCAAAACCCGTCCGCCTTCATTTTATATCTTTTCAAGTAATCCGGAAGGCTTGCCGGATGCTTATTTGAGGTATTTGGTAAACAATCTGAGGGAAACGTTTAATTTAGGCGGAATTCCGATTCGCATTACCGTTCGTAAAACCGGAAACCCTTATGCGGATTAAAGATAAAAAAAGCTCCATCAAAGGAGCTTTTTTTTGTTATCGGCCGTTGCCTCCGTTTGAAGGAGGTAATAAGTTGTTTTTCCAATGAAGTACCTGTGCTTGTTGCACATGCTGGCGGGTAATGCCTAATTTGTTGAGGTTATCTTTTCTTTTTCGTATGATTTCCTCGGCAGGATTAATGACTTGCTTCTGAACTTGTGGCGTAATAGGAATGTCTTTTTTTATAAATGTGGAAAAGTCGATAGTTTCCTCTTTCATGGTAAGAGGGTTTAACATTCTGAACGTCAGCATTTGAGCACGGCGTTTAAGGTATTCTTTATCATCGTCTCCCATAAAAGAAACCGAAGATTTTTTAGCCCAGCTCTGAACAATGTTTCCAAATTGCGGCAAATAACCTTTTTCATGCATAATATCCCAGTAGGTAAATGTTCCGGTCACAAGCATAGATTTGTCCGCAAGCATAGTTTTTCTTTTGTTGGCGGGAACAGACTTTAGTCTCTCAACCAACCATTGGCTTTTTTCCGGAAAAACACTGAAATCGTTTAGATTCCCTTTTTGCAAATACTGGCGGATTGCTTCAAGATTTTCAGCCAAATGAGCCGATTTTTCATCATATTGGGCAAGCCGAAAACGGTTTTCAGTACTGAGTTTTCCTCTGTTGGGAGCCAAATCTGCGTAATTGTTGTATATTTTGTTGCGAATATGAGTCATCTCATGGCGGAAAGTAAAGGCCTTTTGCTTTTGCTCTTTTTGTATGCATTTCATAGTTTCTTCATAAGCCGTTACCAGTGCTTTATCTCGGGGACCCAGTGAGGATTTTGTTATACGTCCGTTTTTTAAAGCCTTCTGAATGTTTTGTAGCCTGAGATAGTCCGCTTTGTCAAAGGCATATACGTTCAAATACATACGGATTGTGTTGTCATCTGCCTCCGCATGAGTTGAGTGGCGTTTACAGGGACGTCCGCTCTCATCGGTAAGGATGAAACTTTGAGAAGCTTCATCATATTTCATTTTATAAACAATGCACTCATTATAGATTTTACCGCCGATATTTTTAAAACCCTGAGGAACGTCATTATCATCCACGGTAAAATCAGCATACATAAAAACATGATTGGGAAAACGTCTTTTGGCGTCTTGTTGAATTTTGTTTTCTTTAAGTTCGTTTCTGTATTCTTTGGGGCATAAATTATATTTGTTTCTTGGTAATTCGGCTCCGAGAGCGAGAGACCGTTCAGCATCAAAAGATTGATATGTAACACCAAATACTGCCTCATAGTTTTTAAAGACTAACTTTGATGCCCGCTCTTTTTCTGAAGGAAGAACGGATTTTCCTTTTAAAACCAGGTAAGAATCAGCTATTTTGAAAATATTCATCAGCAAAACCTCATATTATATTTAACAATAAGTATAATACAGAAGAAAAAATTTGTCACTTGTTTTGTCCAAAGAAAACCGCTTCGGAAGTTAATCCAAAGCGGTTAAGTAGAGTATTGGAAATTGCTAAAAGAATATCCAGAGGGTGAAAATCACCGAGAAAAAAAGCCAGAAATAAATCAGCCATTGACCATACCTTTGTGCGTAAGGATGGCGGTTTACGTTTCTTTGGTGGATGATAATTTTCCTAATGACGATAATTGAAACCACTAAAGCTGCACAGCTCAAAAAGACATACGGTTTGGGAATTTGCACAAAACCGAAAATCCAAGAAACGGCAGAAAGGAACAACATCCACAACCAGGAAGTTTCATACCTCTTATGGGCATAGTGCTTTGCCGAAACAAAAAACAACAACCCCAGTATTATTCCGATAAGTACGGAAAAAAGAAACTCAGACATAATCTTTAAATATTAAAGTTAGACAAAAAAATATCAAATTGCTGTCCAAAGTATATATGATTTTTTATAAAAATCAAGTTTATTAATCGTTTTGGTTTTAATTAAGAACAGCTCTAAAAAAAACTTGCAAAGCACAGCCAAAGGAATATATTTGCCAATAGCTAAACATAAAATTATATTAAGGAGAAAAATATGCCTTTAGTATCTATGCGTCAGATTCTTGATCATGCCGCCGAAAATAATTACGGTGTTCCTGCTTTTAATATCAATGATATGGAACAAATTTTGGCCGTAATGAATGCTGCTAAAAAAGTTAATGCTCCGGTTATTTTGCAAACATCAACCGGTGCTCGCAAATTTGCCGGTGATCCGATGATCCGCCACATGGTTGCCGCAGCTATTGAGATGTATCCGGAACTTCCGGTTTGTATCCATCAGGATCACGGTTCTTCAGTAAACATTTGTCAGTCTGCTATTGTTAACGGTTATTCTTCTGTTAAGATGGACGGTTCCCTTGCTGCAGACGGCAAAACACCTTCTACTTTTGAATACAATGTAAATGTTACCAAAGAAGTTGTTGCTCGTGCTCACGCTGTCGGTGCTTCTGTTGAAGGCGAACTCGGCGTTATCGGCTCTTTGGAAACAGGTAAAGGCGATAAAGAAGACGGACACGGTGCCGAAGGCGTTATTTCCAAAGATAAATTGGTTACTAATCCGGATGAGGCCAAGAAGTTTGTAGAGCTGACTAATGTTGACGCTTTGGCTGTTGCAGTCGGAACTTCTCACGGTGCTTATAAATTCACCCGTAAACCGGATGGTGAGATTCTGGCAATTGATGTCATTGAAAAAATTCATGCCAAATTGCCAAACACTCACTTAGTTATGCACGGTTCCTCTTCCGTTCCGCAGGAATTGCAAGATTTAATCAACGCTTACGGTGGGGCTATCCCTCAGACCTACGGTGTTCCGGTGGAAGAAATCGTTCGTGGTATTAAGTCCGGTGTTCGTAAAGTAAACGTAGATACCGACTGCCGTATGGCAATTACCGGTGCAATCCGTAAATTGTTCGCTGAACAACCGAAGGAATTTGACCCTCGTAAATACCTGAAACCGGCAATTGAAGAAATGCAGAAAGTCTGCGAAGCTCGTTACGTTGCTTTCGGTGCTGCAGGTCATGCCGACAAGATTAAGGCTATGCCTTTGTCCGTAATGGCTAAACGTTATGCCGACGGTGAACTCTAAGCCGAAATCATTATTGAAAAACCTCCCGACGGGAGGTTTTTTTTATTTTTAAATTTATCATATTTTGCTGTGGACAAAATTTTCCAAATATGGTATTTTATAATTCAAACTAAATTATATTGTCATGAAATTAAATGTCTTTATCGTAGCCATGGCTATGATCTTCTGTGGAATTTCCGCTTCCGCACAAAATGTGAAAAAAGTTCACATGATCACCGAACTGAAAGCTGACACGACACTGGTCTGCGAATACCCGAAAGGCGAAGCCTTCATCTCGACCCTCGTTCAGTTTACAGCCGCTAATCCTCAAGCCGGAACCTCAGAAGAACACGTCTATCTCTGGGAAACCAGAAACAGTTCTCAGGCCGTCGTTGTCCGCAATGTTCCCGGCCGCTGGCTCCCCGTTTCCGTAGATAAGCCGCTGCATGAAGTCTACTTCCTTTCCTCAGAGGGTAAGAAAATTCTCATAGCCTTTAAGGAAGAGGACGAACAAAAATAAGCTTCATTTGCCGCTTGAGAGAAAAAAACAAGAGTTCTGCCGCCATGGTTTGGAACTCTTTTTTTATACAAAAAAAGGATACGAAATATTAAATTTTCATATCCTTTTTTTATGAACTTAACTTTCTTGGAAAGTTAAGTTATTCCCGTCCAGTCGGCTTACGAACTTGTTGTTTATTTGGAGTTAATTTATAGTTCGCAATGCTTTTGTTTACTGACGAGAGAATTTCTTCCTTCCGAGTCATCTCTTGAGCAGATTCGGCAGCCAAGTCAAATAAACGATTTTTTTCGACTTTTTTGAGTTTTGACTTTTTAATCTCTTTCAGAGCCTTCTCCATATAAACAAATCCTGCTTCGTCTTTCATGGCGACAGCCAAGCTGATGAGAGCCTGACATTTGTCTGTTGGCGTAAATTGAGGAGTATAAGCCATCTCCTCTTTGGTTTCAGCCCACCGAGCCTTATTCCCGAGAAGTTTTTGCAGCTCGGCGATTTTTTTCAAAGCGTTTAGTCTTTCGCTTTCAGGGGCTTCTTCTTTTGCCGCAAGGTAACATAACTCGGCTTTTCTTAGATTTTTTATGTCTTCGGAGTTATGACCTTGAAGGGAAATTTTGTGTTTTTTGACACGTTCTTGATATATACTTCCGATTTGGGTGTTGATTTTGTAACGGCGATAAGGGTTACTTTCATTTAGCAAAGCTCTTTTATAAGCAGAAATAAGGGCTTTATCACCGAAAGTTTCGATTTTAAAACGGTTTGTTCGACAGCAGGCAATCAATTTTGTATCAGAAGTTTTATCTAAAACTTTTTTCAGACAGTCTATTTCGCCGGTTCCCGGAGCCGGTTCGGTATAACATCCCGGAACAAAATTGGCTTTACGGAACAATCTGGATGCCAGATAATACATTTTTGCCTGTTGTTCTTCTGATAAGTCCGGTTCAAAGTTCTCAAATTCACTGTTAATTGTTTCTGCCGTATAAACGGTAAAGCCGGCGGTTTCTGCATTAGCGGCGGTGTGAGCAGCCTCAAAGGCTTCAATAAAACTGATAAGAGCAGTAATTTCCTCAATGTTAGTAAAGCGGCTTTTAATATATTTGGGAAGTTCATACGGTGCATTTTCTCCCTCGACGGTAGTAATGTAACGTTGGTCGTCTTCACTGAATCTGGATAAGTTCAGCAACATATTCTGAGCATCGGCGATTCGGTTATCTAAAGCCAAATCCCGCATTTTGTTGATACTGGCTCCCAGAAGAGCGTTGCTCTGAAGAAGAATCTGTTGTGCAACATCTTCATGTTGATTGGCATATTCAAAAGGATCATCTATTTCAGATTTTGGTTTTCCGAATGTTTCCAAAAACTCGTTATCATCCATAAGACTGATGTTCTCTTTGATGACAATTTCGCCAAACTCCTCGCGAGACAGCGGCTGAGGGGGATATAAATAGATTTTCTGCGGCTCTTTTTTTTGTTCATCGGTATTGTTGGAAACCGGATCTTCATTAATGTCGGTTGTATTAGAAGTAGTATGTTGCTGCATAATTCCCTCTGAATTGATTATGGAAAATTTTGTCATATTTTGGAATATTTAAATAAATTTGTCAATATTTTGTTGGTAAAAAAATAAACCGCCTGCAAAAACAGGCGGTTGGAGATGTGCAATAACTGATAATTACAAAATTATTTTCCGCACTTACAGGCGTGTTCCATGGCTGTTTTAATATCTTCCATAAAATCTTCAATATCCTGTTCGTGTTCCAGTTCATCCTGCAAGATGTGTCGGGACATATGAAAAGTTTCAAAATCTTTTCCGCCCGTCATTTCACAAATTTGCTGATACCGGCTGATTGCACAGCGTTCAGCATCAAGATTCTGTTCTAAAATAGCCACAATGAATTCGTCTGTCGGAGCTTCATATTTGCACAAAGCGTGTTTTTTCCAGTCGGCGGGATCAATAACCGGTGTACCGCCGAGTTGAATAATACGATCGCTCAAAAGTTGAGCATGTCCCAGTTCTTCATTGGCGTGCTTTAGAAATTCGGCAACAATAGTCGGACGCATCGGACCTTTAGCAACCTGAGCCCCGATCCAATACTGATAATAAGCCAGCCATTCTTCGGCAAAAGCGGTATTTAAGATTTTCAATAATTCTTCATGATTGACTTTACTGATTTTTTCAGCCATTTGTCCCATAATTTTTCTCCTTAATGTTTTATCTTGTCATCAGTATTGAAATAATCTTCAAAGATGGAAAAACAAGTCGACGACCATTATATTTTACTGGAATTTAGAAGGAGCTTGTTTTATGATAAAGGAAACAGAAGGAAGGAGAGAAACGATGGTGTTGATAGCCCCGAGCATTTTATCTGCCGACTTTGGCAACTTAAAAAAAGAAATCGTGTCTTTAACGGAAGCCGGTGCCGACTTAATCCATATTGACGTTATGGACGGGCATTATGTTCCTAATTTAACTTTCGGTCCCGGAATTGTCCGTCAGATACGTCCATACACCATGCTTCCTTTAGATGTTCATTTAATGGTTGATAATCCGGATCAAATGATAAACTGGTTTTCCGGAGCGGGAGCCGATATTATTACGGTTCATGCCGAGGTTTGTTCTCACTTGGACAGAACATTAAGCCTCATACGAGATTGTGGCAAAAAAGCCGGAGTGTCGCTTAATCCGTCTACTCCGGAAAAAGTGCTCGAATATGTGTTGGATCGACTGGATTTAATTTTGGTTATGACTGTTAATCCGGGGTTCGGAGGCCAAACTTTTATTGATTCTCAGTTAGAAAAAATCGCCCGAATAAAAAATATGATTGGGGAGCGGGATATTAAGATTGAAGTGGATGGAGGTATCAATCCGATGACTTCGGCGGAATGCATTGCTGCCGGAGCGGATATTCTCGTGGCCGGAACTTCAGTATTTACCGGCGGGGAATATAAGAAAAACATGGATGCTTTAAGGTAATTTTAAGATACCCTTATGTATAATTTCCGATAATGCAATATCTCGGGAGTGTAAACATGGCGCATAAAGTAATGATTATCGAAGACGAGGAGGCTTTGGCACTTTTGCTGAAGTACAACCTTGAAAAAGAAGGGTACGAAGTTTTGTGGGAATCCCGCGGCAATAAAGCCTTGGCTGAAATTGAAAAGTTTTGCCCGTCGGTTATCTTGCTGGATTGGATGTTGCCGGAACTCTCCGGAGTGGAAATTTGCAAATTGGTTCGCAGCAAACCGGATATTAAAAACATTCCGATTATTCTTTTGACGGCTAAAGGTGAGGAGGAAGATAAGGTTAAAGGCTTGTCCGCCGGAGCTGATGACTATGTAACCAAACCGTTCTCTGTGCCTGAATTGATGGCTCGTGTCAAAACCAATCTTCGCCGGGCACCGGAACTGATACGGCAGAAGGAACTTGTATTCGAGGATATTCGTATGGATTTAGTCGAAAAGAAAGTTTTCCGCGGCGAAAATTACATTCATTTAGGGCCGACAGAGTTTCGCTTGTTGAAAACCCTTCTGGAAAAACCGGGGAAAGTTTTCTCTCGTGAGTTTTTGCTGAAAACGGTTTGGGGAGACAACATTTATGTAGAATCCCGCACGGTTGATGTGCACATTCGCCGTCTGAGAAAGTCCCTTAATGACTTTGGTCCGGATTATATCCGAACTGTGAGAGCGACCGGATATGCCATAGATTTGCATACCGGAGACGATGGCGAAGAAATTGAAGAATAAAAAAACAGGGGGACGGTTGTCTCCCTGTTTTTTTTGTTGTGTTCCCAAAGCTCGGTGTTCAAGCAGAGGGCTCTTTTTAGAGGATAACGGGATTTTGTCAGTTCAGCATTTTTTGAAGTTGTTCATATCCGATGTAGCCGGATACGTTTCCGTGAACAATATAAGTCAGCTTTGAACTGAAAATTCCCTTTGCCGCTTCTTGAATCTGTGCCGGAGTAACGTTGTTTATTTGGGCGATGAGGCCATCGGTTGCTTTCAGTCGTCCTTCTTTGATAAACTGCTCGGCATTGCTTTCGCAAACAAATTCACCTTGTTCCTTGTTTCGGATAAGAGCAACCAACATTTGTTTTTTTGTACGGTTAAGCTCTTCTTCTTCAACGGGAATGTTTCTTAACTTATTAATTTCGTCAACAATAAGTTTAAGAATTTCGTTTACATTGGCGGCATTGCACTCGGCAAAAATATCCAATATTCCGACTTTTGTGCAGGTTTGCAGATTGGCGGAAATCTCATACACCAGTCCTTTTTTCTCCCGGATTTCGGTGTAAAGTCTGGAAGTGTCTCCTGTTCCCAATATCTGCGACATCAAAATAACGGCGGTTTCCAGTTCTTTTCGGTAGGGGATGTTAAATCCCAGTCCGAGCATAACACGGTTGCAGTTTTTGTTGATGTGTGTAAAACCTCCGACATAATGGCTAGGAGCGGTTTCCTGACATTGTCCTTTTTGAACGGAACCAAAGTAGCGTTGAGCCATAGAAACGATTTTCTCATGTTCAATATTTCCTACCGCCGACAAAATCAAGTTAGAACCGACATAAAAACTTTTATGAAAATCCATAAGTTTCTTGCGGGTAACGTTTTGAATATTGCGGCGGGAACCGAGAATGTTTCTGCTCATGGCCTGACCGGGATAAATAAGAGTATGGAAACTTTCCGAGAGCATAAGTTCCGGATCATGCGATTCGTCTTCTTGTTCCTGAAGAATAACTTTTCGCTCCAGATTGATTTCGGTATTATCAAACTGCGGATTGATGATCAAATCTGACAAAATATCCATGGCAAATTCACAGTCCTCAACCAGAACCTCCAGAGAATATCCCGTATGGTCGAGAGATGTCCACGCATCGGTTGTTCCGCCCCGATCGGCAATCTGTTGAGAAATCTGGCGGGCGTTGCGTCGTTTTGTCCCCTTAAACAGCATATGCTCCGTAAAATGAGAAAGTCCGCTGGTAACGGGTGTCTCATATAAGGAACCTGCTTTAACCCAAATGCCGATATTCAGCATTCTGGTATACGGCTTACACTCGGTAATGATTGTTAAACCATTGTCCAAGACAGATACTTTTGCATTCATATACAAAGATATTTAATATGTTAGTAATAGCGAATTAATACGTAGAGAAAGTACTTAACTATTTATCATTTTGTCTAAGTTGTCAATTAATAAAATCCCCTTGCTAAAACGGAGCAAATAGTGCATTATTTGGAAAAAATAAGCAAAATTGAGGTAAAAATGGCACTTAAATTCGAGGTCTTGAAAAAACAGGGAAAATCCAGACTGGGAAAACTTCACACCAAACACGGAACAATTGACACGCCGGCATTTATGCCGGTAGGAACTTGCGGAACGGTTAAGGCAATGATGCCTGAATCCGTAGCGGCAACGGGTGCCCAAATATTGTTGGGAAATACTTATCATCTGATGTTGCGTCCGGGAGCGGATTTGGTTGAGAAAATGGGCGGTTTGCATAAGTTTATGAATTGGGATAAGCCGATTTTAACCGATTCCGGCGGGTTTCAGGTTATGAGCCTGACCGGATTGCGAAAATTAACCGAAGAGGGCGTAACGTTCAGTTCTCACGTTGATGGAAAAAAGTTTTTCTTAAGCCCGGAAGAGTCCATGAAAATTCAACATAAGTTGGATTCGAACATAACCATGTGCTTGGATGAGTGTGTTAAACTTCCGGCTCCGTATGAAACGGTAAAAAAATCTATGGAAATGTCCATGCGGTGGGCAAAACGCAGTAAAGAGGCTTTTGTTGACAGAGACGGCTACGGTATCTTTGGCATTCAGCAGGGCGGAGACTATCAGGATTTGCGGCAGATTTCCGCCGACAAGTTAAAGGAAATAGGCTTTGACGGATATGCCATCGGCGGTCTGGCTGTCGGTGAAGGTCAGGAAGTTATGTTTAAGGTTTTGGACTATGCACCGGGAATGTTGCCGGAAGACAAACCACGTTACTTGATGGGAGAGAAGAAGACGCTTCTCGACAGTATGGCTAACTCGGCAGGTATAAATATGG
>CAZFRT010000002.1:0-3898 GCA_964521455.1 uncultured Azospirillum sp. | reverse complement strand
AGATTAGTAACTGTTATCATTTCTTCTTTGTAATAAGTTGCTTGTTATTAATACGCGGGGCGGTTTTACGCGGGGTGGATATGTTTGACTGCGTTATGCCGACCCGCTCGGGACGGACGGCACAAGCGTTCACCCAATATGGCCCGGTCAATATTCGTAATGCCCGCCATAAAGAAGACAATCGCCCGTTGGAAGCCGACTGTGACTGCCCGTTATGCCGGAATTATACCAGAGCTTATATCCACCACTTGCAAAAGTGCAATGAAGTTCTTGCGATTATGCTTCTGACTTGGCATAATATCCGTTATTATCAACGCCTGATGCAGGGATTGCGTAACGCGATTGCCGAGGAAAAGTTAGAAGAGTTTGCGGCACGTTTTTATGAAGATCAGGCTAAAGGCGACATAGAACCTTTATAGAAAGAAAGTTTACATGGCTGAAGATAACAACAATTCGCAATGCCTGATTGATTCCTTGCAACACCTGAGAGTGTGTGTGTCAGGCGGTTCCCGTCCGGGAAATGATCCTCTGTATCAAGAAGAAGTTTACAAAATGGGCGTTAAAATCGCCAAAATGGGTTTCCGTCTGGATTATGGTTTTTCCAACAGCGGTATTATGGGGGCTGTTGCCCGCGGGGTGATTGAGACCTGGGAAGGTAATAAAGAAAAATATTACGGCGATGTCAGTCCGATTGTCGGCGTAACGACACAAGAATATTTTGAACTCTACGAAAAAGACGAACTTCTGCAGAAAATCAGCGACATTGTTTTGACCGACACGTTGGAAAACCGTAAGAACAAGCTGTTTGAGGCGGATATCATTGTGTTTGCACCGGGCGGGGTCGGAACATTGGATGAGTTGGCTTATGACTGTGTTGCCATGCAGGATGGTTTTATTCAGATTAAACCGTTTATCATTTATAATATCAACGGATTTTTCTATCATATTCTGGAGTATTTGAAAGAGCTTTCCGCCCGCAAATTTGCCGACCCGATACCTTTTATTGTCGTGGACAACAGCGAAGAATTGGAGATTGCCTTTCGTTTGCTGAAATTACGGTATAACCGCTGCAACACAACCAAAGAAGCTTATGCTTATGCCCGCCAATTAGCTTATGAGTTGCCGTATTTTATCAAAAAGAAAGTTGATAGTTCTGTGCACGTTGAAGACATTATTGCCGATATGCAGAATATCTGCAATCATGGAACGAAGGAAGAACAGGACGAGCTGGCCAATGAGATTGAAAAAGCTTATCTGGAAAAAGAAATTGAACGGATGTATGAACGTTTGGCAAAAACCGGACGGGATACATCTGTTGTCAGTGATAAACTGACCAAACTGAAAAATCGTAAAAAAGGAACAAAATAAAACAAGAGCGTTGTTGTTATGGAACCTTCAGTTACAAAATTTTTATGGAAATATGCCCGCAAATTGAAAAGGTTTGTCTTTGCGTTGTTGCTGCTGATTATTCTGAGTACATTTCTTTTCAGTTTCCGCAATTATTTGTTTTCTCAGATTGTCGGTTTTTTCTCCGATGAAGGCCGAAGTGCTGAAATATATCATAAAGCGATTCTCTATACCTTTGTTATTTTTGCGGTTTTAATTGTTCAAAGCTCTACGGAGTCTTGCAAAAGCATATTGGATGCCCGCTTTATGCCTTATTACATGAGTAAAATCTCCAAAGATTTGTTTGTGATAGCCCATCGGCATTCCTCGTCTTTTTTTGCGGAAGAAATGGCCGGTAATGTTTCCGGAAAAATCAAAACTATCCTGAACAATACCGAGCGAGCTTATATGCACCTGACTTACGGGTTGATGTATCCGGTCATTAACATGAGCATGATTTTAGGCTTTATCTTTTTTATTAATGTTTCGTTGGCGGGATATTTTCTTGTGCTGAATTTATTGGCACTTTTTATCATGGTGAAGCTCAAACGCAAAGTGGTGTCTTATGCGGAGCGGCGTTCCAAATTAAATTCGGAATCAACGGGGGTAATGATTGATAGTATAACCAATTCTGATTTGGTTAAAAACTTTGGTAATCTTCATTATGAAAAACAACATTATTACCGCTCGGTCAAGAATGCGGCCAGGGCTTTTAGAGCGGAGACTTTCAAAATCGCGGTTCTGGATTTTTTTAATAAATTTTCTTTTGATACGATGAACCTCTTGTTCTACCTGTTAGTTTCATTGTATTGGTATAAATTTGACTTAAGTATTGCCGATGTGGTTTTGGCTGTATCTTTAATCGGAATGTTGGTTAACGCGGTACGAAACATCGGCTTTTTTGCCACGGAGTTTTCACAGTTGGTCGGAGGCATCCGAGACGGATTAAAATTATTGGCAAAACCGTGTGAAATAACGGATGCTCCAGGAGCGGTAAAATTAAATATGAAAGAGGGTTGTATTTCTTTTGAAAAAATAACTTATTGCTATAAGTCATCCAATCCGCTTTTTCAAAACTTCAGTTTAAAAATTAAGTCTGGCGAGAAAATAGGCTTGGTCGGCCGTTCCGGTTCCGGAAAATCAACCCTGATAAAACTTCTGTCTCGTTATTATGATGTCCAAAAAGGAGAAATTCTGATTGACGGACAAAATGTGAAAAACGTTACACAAGATAGCCTGCATAAAAATATTGCGATGATACCGCAAGATCCGAGTCTCTTTAATCGGACGATTATGGAAAACATCCGCTATGGTAATACCAGAGCAACGGATGAAGAGGTTTATGAGGCCGCTAAAAAAGCTTATATTCATGAGACGATTATGCAACTCCCGAATGGTTATCAAAGTAAAGTCGGGGAAAGAGGCGTTATGCTT
The DNA here is from genome assembly GCA_964521455.1 of uncultured Azospirillum sp. GTDB lineage: Bacteria > Pseudomonadota > Alphaproteobacteria > RF32 > CAG-239 > JAGAJR01. The sequence continues at coordinate 1,078 of CAZFRT010000002.1, read as the reverse complement.
TCCGGTGGGGAAAGACAAAGAATAGCTATTGCTCGGGCGATTTTGAAGAATGCTCCGATTTTAATTTTGGATGAAGCCACCTCGGCATTGGATAGTGAAAGTGAAAAGTATATTCAAAACTCCATGAAAGAGCTGATGAAAGGCAAGACGGTTATTGCCATTGCCCACCGTCTGTCCACTTTAAAGGAGATGAATAAACTGGTGGTAATGGATAAAGGAAAAATTGTTGAAAAAGGAACTCATAAGTCCTTAATCCGCAAAAAGGGAATGTATTATAGTTTCTATAATATGCAGTCCTCAGGCTTTTTGCAAATTGAGAAATAAAAAATAAAGCCCTCTCGGAAGAGAGGGCTTTTGAGTTAAGATTAGTAAGCAATGACAGGGCGGACATTGAAAGAGGTATCCTTACGGCCGTTGCTGTAACCACTATTTATGAGCAATTCCCAAGCATAGCTACCATTGCGGTCGGTAGACGACCAATAAACACTACTCAATTGAATCTTGTCAAGCACTTGCATAATTGTGTTTACTTTATCTTTAACAGAACGTAGTTGCTTTAATTGTGCATAACTCGGTAAAAACCAATCCCCGGCTTTGGTGCCCGCGGTTGTGTAATTATAGCAATATTCAGCTGCCGGATAAGAAATGTTATTAGCTTTTCCATAAGCAAGTATTGCCGCAGTGTTTGACTTACCGTCTGTCCCGCAAGCTAAAGGTTCACTACTACATTTTGCTAGACTAGGAATGTATTTGTCGTATCCTCCCCATGCCACATTAGTCATTTCCAACCCTATAGCTAGTTTTTTGTTTTCATCGAAGACAACACCGATAGGTGTTTTGCCACTGATAATCTCGTTTGCTGTTGTCATATCTGAATACAGGATTGGTAATGGAGACCTACAGCCTTCATAACAAGTACGCCCGTAATAGGTAACAGGTGTGGCGATCCAATCTGTCGGACAGGAGGCAACATAACCGCCTGCGGTACATTGCGGTTGGTAACAGTTTTGATAACAAGTCCGACCGTAATAAGTAACAGAAGTACCTATTTGATTTGTTGGACAAGAGGATAAATAAC
>CAZFRT010000001.1:13354-30606 GCA_964521455.1 uncultured Azospirillum sp. | reverse complement strand
CACTCCGCGGCTTATCGGTGTTATTGAGTTTCAACATCAAGTTGACAATATTCTCAATATCGTTAAAGGCTATAAAGAATTTGTGATAAAACCGGCTCACGGAAGCGGAGGAAAAGGCGTTCTGGTTATTAAAAGCTATACAACAGATGCCTTTACCAAAGCCTCGGGAGATGTTCTTTCCTATAACGAAATTTATCAGCATATTTCCAATATCCTCAGCGGGCTGTACAGCTTGGGTGGAAAATATGATGTTGCGGTTATTGAAGAGTTGGTTCATTTCAGCAATATTTTCAAAGATTACAGTTTTCAGGGTATTCCTGACGTACGGGTTATCGTATATAAGGGGTTTCCGGCTTTGGCAATGATGCGTTTGGCAACAAAGATGTCCGGCGGACGAGCCAATCTCCACCAAGGAGCGGTCGGTGTCGGTTTGGATATTCGGACAGGTTCCGCCTTAAAAGCCGTAATGAGAAATGTCCCTATTCTCTTGCACCCGGACACACATGCCGAACTGTGCAAAATTCAAGTTCCTAATTGGAGAGAGCATCTGGAAATCGGAGCCAAAGCTTATGAGATGACCGGTCTGGGTTATTTGGGGGCTGATATTGTTTTGGATGCCGACAAAGGACCTATGATGTTGGAATTAAACGCCCGTCCGGGGTTGGCAATTCAAATCGCCAACGGTATCGGTTTGGCCGGTGTTTTAAAAAATATTGACGATACTTACCCTACCGGATTAAATGCTCAGCAGCGTGTTGATTTTGTTCTTGGCAAAAAATCTTAAAATTAATGCACCTTTTTAGTGTATTTTTAAATTCTAATTCCTATATTATCATTAGTTAAAACATCTAATGAGGTTAAGGTTATGAAAGCAGTAAAAAAATCAGTTTCCGAACCAAAGGATAAAACGCCGAAACTGGCTAAAACAGAAACAAAATCTTTGAAGAAAGCCGAAACAAAAGGTATTCAAAGCCAAGAAACAAAAAAAATCGGTATCAGTGCTTCCAGAGCAAAAAAGATTAAACATTCCTATAATGTAAAAGATCCTGAAAATGCTTTGGTTTTAAAATTAAAAGACGGTGATGTCGTTATTGAAATGTTTCCGGATGCAGCACCCAACCATGTTGCAAGAATTAAAGAACTTGTTCGGGCTCAATTTTACAACGGGTTGAAATTTCATCGCGTTATTGACGGTTTCATGGCTCAAACTGGTTGCCCTTACGGTAACGGCACCGGTGGTTCCGGGAAAAAGCTGAAAGCTGAATTTAATAAAATGCCGCACAAACGCGGTACTGTGTCCATGGCTCGTTCCATGATGCCTGATTCCGCCGACAGTCAGTTCTTTATTTGTTTTGCCGACTGCGATTGGCTCAACGGACAATACACCGTCTGGGGTGAAGTTACTTCCGGTATGGAATATGTTGATTTAATCAAACGTGGCACCGGTTCTAACGGAATGGTTTCTAATCCGGATGAAATTATCAGCATTTCGGTTGTTTCCGATTTGTAATTCCGGTATGTTTTTCTTATTAAAAAGCACCTTTTCAGGTGCTTTTTTTATTGATATAATTTTCAATTTGAGCCAAGGCTGTTTTCGGAGAATGCGACAAGTCTATTTTTACCCCTTCTATCTCGCAAGTTCCCTTGGCTTTATTATACAAACAATAAGGCGTGGTATAATATTTGCCATAAATACGACTGTCATCGATATGGAAATCTATCTTGTTCTCCGAACAAAACAAGCCTTTGGCTTTATCCCATAAGTCATCGTCGATATGAAAATTACCATTATCAAAAAAGGTTACTTTTCCTTGAGCATCATAGAAATCCAAAATAGTAAAAAGTTTATGATACTTTATGCCCCATGTTTTCAGAAATTTTACAATAACGGCATACGGCCCGCCGGTAATCACATAAATTTCCCATCCTTTTTGTTCAGCTAATTCCGTAAAACTGTGAAAATATTCGGGATTGTCAGTGATTACACCGTGAAAATCCAAGCCAATCTTTATTTTAACGCCGCTTTTTTTCATCTTTGCTTCCAAACAATGAATTCATCATATCTTTCAAAGAGCTCGGGCTTAACGCCGACAACGGATTTATGTTAACCTGAGGATCAGACAAATCTCCGGTAATGGAATAATTAGCGGCGAACACTGTTCCATCCTTACCGGAAAGCAGATTACCCACCAAAGGTATCTTTCCGATAAAAGTATTAATGCTATAGGCCGGAGCAATCACCCCTTTAATGTCAAACTCTTCCTGTCTTCTGTCATAAGAACCGTTAGCTGTTATTCCCATAACATTACCAAAGGCTTTGGCTTCTTTGAGACTTAAAATTTTGTTCTTATATTCAAACGGAGCATCCGCATGAGAAAAAGCTAATCCTTCACCGGTCAAGAGGTTTAGTATTCCCGTAAATGATGCCACGGTTAAAAGTTTAGCAACAACCGGTGTATTGTGAATGCTGAAATCTCTCATCTTAGCATGACCGATAAATTCTTTATCCTTATTCCTTTTAGCCTCAATCCGCAGATTGCCACCGCTCATGTTATCATAAATACGCAGTACTTTTAGAGTGGCACCGGCATTGTTACTGTCAATGGCAAGCAGGAACTCTCCGTTTGGTCGCGGAACATAATCAAACTTCAACGTAATATCTTTTTTGTTGCCGTAATTTCCGACCATGTGCATTTCCTGCACACCGACACCGTTTACCAGTTTTGCGGTTCCGGCAAAATTGGTTATCGGCACATTCGGGTTTGTCCATAATTTATTAACCGCAATAAAAATATCTGCATCGGTTACATCTTCCCAATCATCATCGTCATCTTTTTTGGAAGAAGACGTTTTTTTCGTTTTTGAGCTGCTTTCCTTTTTATCAAAGAACTCTGTCAAATCATAGCTGTTTCCTGAAACATTCAATTTGACTTTTTGTTTTTTTGTATTGGCAAATTCTATTTTAGCCTTAGCAGAAGTTTTCGGTCCTTTGATGTCATAAATATCCACGATTTTAACATCGCCGTTTTCATCCAAATCAATTTTTCCCATCAGGGTAAAATCAGATTTGGACAAGCTGAACGCAGGGATTCCGTCCAGTTTGTCTTTTTTTATATCCAGCTTTGCCGTTATTACCGCCGGTTGGTTGACATCTTTCTTAAAGCCTAAGAACGAATAGTCAATATCAGCATTATTCAAATTCGCTTTGAGATTAATAATTGTCTTATCATCATTATAAGCAACAATCTCAGCATCGACATTGGCATAGCCGGAAATATACGGAGGATTAAGAATACCAAAGTTAATTCCCAATTTTTTCTTGATTTCTTCATTTAGCTTAAACGAAATTTTATATTTGCTTTTGTAATCTTTATTATTAAAGTTTTCATCCCAAACCAAAGCGATCGGAATATCTTCAAGCTTAGCTTCACCGATAACGGACATTCCTTCATTGGTAACCAAAAGTTTCAATTCTTCCGCATTCAAGGATTTTCCTTTGATTACATTCGGAATTTCAACATTGACCAAATCTGACTTTACTTCGACTTTAACTTCTTCCGGCGTTAAATCGTTTTTCAATTCAAAATTTAATTTCAACTCGGTTTCCGTTTCTCCTTTGATAGCATTTGGATCCAACCCCAAATCACTGGTATAACCAAGCGGCGGATGGTCTATCATCTTCAAGGCATCGGTAATGGAGGAACTCATTATCAAATCTATTTCGGCAAAATTATCATATTTATTAAGATCATACAGTCTGACAAAGCCTCCTGTCAGAAAGACTTCTTCCGACACACCTTTATCTACGTTAATCTTTATAGCGTCATTTGAAAACTCAGCACTTCCGTATAGATTTTTCAAATCCGGCATTCCTTTCAAATAATTCAGATTTGAATCCTCAATCTCTCCAAATCCCGAAAGCTTGTCAAAAGTAAAAGCCTGTTTATCCTTATCATACGCAAAATCAAAACTGAAATCGGCGTTTTTAATCTCCCCGCCATAAATGCTGTCTTTACACCACTCCCATGCCGGTGTAGCAATGTATTTAGGCCAATATTTAGACAAGTCATCAAACTTCATATCATCCACTTTGGCTTGAAGTGTTAACTTCAAATCTTTCAGGGAGCCTTCCAACAAAAGTTTTTTCATTCCTTCAGCTGAAAAACTTAACTTGGTTTTCTGTCCGTCCAAATCAAAATCGGCGTTTTTAATATTCAGTTGATTTAATCCGCCTTCAATCGTTCCTTCCAGCAAAAATGAAGATACTTTATAAGCGGAATCTTCATTGTCTTCAAAAAGAATACTTCCGTTACCGCCCTCAATCTGGAAATTAAGTTTTTCAACCGCAGTATCCAGACTTTTTATAATATCAGCTTTATTTTTTATGACTTCGGCAATATTTATCACTCCGCCGACTTTTCCGCTGACCGGAAGGTTTATTTTATACAACCCCGGAATTCTCTCATCATTAAGGATATTATCCATTACCGCATAAGGTATTAAATCGGAAACATAAACTTGCAAACCGATTTTATTGCTTATCGGATGATATTGTGCTTCCAAACCGATTGGAATGCTTTTATCCTTCACAGTCAGCAGAGCATTAACTTCTGTTTCAATATTCATCAGATTTCGCTCAAAAGAATAGTTCACATCCGATAAAGTCCATTTTCTTCCCAAATCAACTTCATGAAACTCCACTTCGGCGTTTTTTACCCGTATATCATTAATGTAGCTTTCCGGATAAGTATTGTCTTCAGAATTAAATTTCTCGATAAACTCTTCAAACTCATCAAAATAGTATTCCAGCTTTTTCTTACTGACTTCATCTTTCTTATTTTTGTCTTCCACTCCGTAAGTCGTGAAAATATAAACAGACGGGTCTTTAACCTCTATGGAACTCGGTGCAACCACACCGCGGAGAAGAGCCTTGATACTGAAAGATACAAAAGTTCGCGGGGCATTGACAACAAAAGTGTCGTCATTCTTGCGATAAACGACATTATTGGCAATAATTTTTATCGGCCTGATAGAACGCACAAGTTCCAGATTAACAGACTCAACCGTTACCTGATATTCCCCGTTATCATGATTTAAGGCTTTGACGATGTATGGCTGCAAAAAAGGTACGGCAATCGGTCCTTTGTATAACTGCCAGATAAATATCAACAGCAACAACAGGAAGATTACGCCGGTATAATCCAAAATCCTTCTGGTCAGATAGAGTTTGTTTGATACTTTCTTCATTTTTCCTCAAGCCAGTTTAAAACATCTTTATTATTTTGATAATTGAACAGGTTACTGTGTTTTCCGCCTTTGTAGATTATCAACTTTTTGGGATCGACAGCGTGATTATAAAGATTTTCTGCCAGAGAAACGGGAACGGTCGTATCCTTTGTTCCGCCCATTACCAGCACTCTTGTATCCACTTTGCTTATCATATCCAAATTATCATACTTGTCTTTGACAATTAAGGAAAAAGGCAACGGCAGAGGCACTACGGATTTAACAACATTGCTCAAATTATCAAAAGGTACTTCCAAAACCAATCCCGCAAACTTTCCTTCATTCTTTAAGTGATATATTGTATTTATCGCCATATAAGACCCTAAAGACATTCCATACAAAATAATATCTTCATTCTTATAGCCCAAACTGTGCAGATATTTTACGGAAGCAATGGAATCTTCAGCCAAGTTCTTTTGACTGATTTTTCCTTTAACACCGCCAAACCCCCGATACTCAGGAAGAAAAAAACCGTATCCCGCTTCATAAAAAGGAACAGCCTTATAAAAAAACTCTTCTATGGAATAAGAATTACCATGCAGGAACACAACCATTTTATGTTTTTCCTTCGGTGTACTTATCCAACCAAACAACTCCGTTCCGTCGGCTGATTTATACTCCACCTCTTCTCCTACATAACCATATCGACGCACGGTTTCAATATCTGCCCGTTCCGAGTAAGGATTATAGAAAAAAAGTCCCTGAAAAAAATAAATCACTCCGCAAAAAAGAACATATACTCCGGCAAAAAATATCAAGCTTCCGAGCATAAGTTTTTTAATTTTTGTCATTACCGCCTACCTTTCCGGCTAACGCTGCCGACAAAAACAAATCTATATCACCATCTAAAACCGCTTTGGTATCCGAGGTTTCCACTTCAGTTCGTAAATCCTTTACCATCTTATAAGGTTGCAGAACATAAGAACGTATTTGATGTCCCCAACCGTTATCGCCTTGAGCATCGCGTATTCCCTGAGCTTCTTCTTCTCTTTTTTTCAGTTCAATTTCATACAGACGGGCTTTTAACATTTTCCACGCAGCATCCCGGTTTTGGAACTGTGATCTTTGCGACTGACATTGAACCACTATTCCCGTCGGAATATGGGTAATACGCACGGCGGAATCGGTTTTGTTAATATGTTGTCCACCGGCACCGCTGGCACGATAAGTATCCACTCGGCAATCCGCTTCGTTGATTTCAATCTCTATTTCATCGTCAATCACCGGATAAACGCCGATAGAGGCAAAGCTGGTATGACGGCGGGCGTTGCTGTCAAACGGAGAAATACGCACCAAACGATGAACACCGCTTTCCGACTTAAGCCAACCATAAGCATTGTGTCCGGAAATTTTGATCGTAGCAGATTTCAATCCGGCAACATCGCCTTCCGTTTCTTCAATATATTCGACCTTATATTTATGATCGTCCGCCCAACGAGTATACATTCTCAACAGCATTTCCGCCCAATCCTGAGACTCTGTGCCGCCGCTGCCGGAATGAACTTCCAAAAAGGCATCATTGGCATCAACTTCTCCGGAAAGCAAAGCTTCCAATTCCCCTCTACGGGTTCTTTCTTTCAAATTTTGCAGCTGTTCCAAAACATCTGCCGTTACGGCAACGTCTTTTTCGGCATCGGCTAACTCTGCCAGCTCATAGAGAGACTTAAAATTGTCTTCCATTTCCTTATAATCATTCAGATTATTTTCCAGAGCCGTTTTTTCACTCATTAATTTTTGAGCTTTAGCAGCGTCGTTCCAAAGATTGGGATCCGCTGACAAGGCATTCAATTCGTCTAAGCGAAGCAATGCGTTGTCATAATCAAAGAGACCTCCTCAGCAGCTCCAAAGACTGCTTAATATCATCAGACAAGTCAATAATTTCAGCTTGCATTTCATCTATCCCTTTTAATACTGTGTTCCGAGCTGGAAAGCTGCGTCATCATCTTCCTCAAACATATTTTGATTATCGGAAGAGCCTCCGTCCGTGCCGGACCCTCCATCGTTTCCGATAACTCTTTGTTTGGTTCCGTCCAAATCAAAATCAGGCTTTAAGGCTTCAACAATAACCGAAGTATCCTGAGGTGTCGCGGCTTTTCCTGTGTGATAATCAATTCTGACCAGTTTTATGCCGTTAGGAATACGGAACGGAATATCTGCTTGTTTAGCCAAAGCTTTTTCCATAAATCCGTAGAAAATCGGTAAAGCTGCTGCTGCTCCGGTTTCTCTGCGACCCAAACTTTTCGGCTCGTCGAAGCCGACATATATGCCAACAACCATATCCGGCGAAAAGCCCATAAACCATGCGTCTTTATTATCATTACTCGTTCCGGTTTTTCCGGCCAAGTGCTTATTTAACGCACGCAATCTCGCACCTGTTCCGCGAATGGCCACACCTTCCAATATGGACGTCATCTGATATGCAGACAACGGATCAACAATTTGCTCTCTGGCATCCGGAAGCTCCGGAATCTCCTGCTCTTTCCAGACATCAGAATTACAGGTCGGACACTCCCTTTTATCCTGTTTCAAAATAGTCTTACCCGTACGATCTTGAATTCTCTCAATAAAATAAGGTGTAACTTTTTTACCGCCATTGACAATAACGGAATAAGCACTGGCCATATCTATCAAACGAGTGTCCCCGGCTCCCAAAGACATGGACAGGAGTTTCGGCAGATTAGCGTTAACACCGATTTTTTTCGACATTTCGCAAACTTTATCCATTCCCAAGTCCTGAGCTAAACGCACCGTCATCAGGTTTCTGGATTTTTCAACACCTTCACGCATTGTCATCAATCCATAAAACTTTTTAGAATAGTTAACCGGTTTCCATTTCGGCAGCCCGGCTCCCTGATCCAAAACAAACGGAGCATCCAAAATCAAATCCGTCGGAGAATAGCCGTTTTCCAAAGCCGTCAAATATACAAAAGGCTTAAACGAAGAACCTGTTTGGCGGCGGGCTTGAGTTGAGCGGTTAAACTGGGATTTATCAAAAGAATATCCGCCGACGGCAGCCAAAACCTTTCCGGTGTGGGGATCCATAACAATCATTGCCCCTTCCACATCAGGAATCTGACGCAGTTCATAAGAATTCCCCGGAAGTTCTTTTTTCTTGATAATATTCGTATCGGCTTTTTCAACCCAAACAACATCGCCTTTTTTCAAAACTTCGGTTACAGATTTAGGTGCTCCGCCGATATCTTGTTTTTTCAGATTTTTTCTTGCCCAAGACAATAATTGCAACGGAATTGTTCCCGGATCTTTATCTTCGGTTTCGATAACGGCCCGATCATTTTCAACACTTAAAACAACGGCTTTTTCCCAAGTCTCTTCCGCACCTTTAGGCATTTCAACCGAGGCTAAACGTTCCTGATAATCTTTTCCGTCCACATCAATGTTGGTTATGGCTCCCCGCCAGCCATGGCGAAGATCATAATTTTGCAATTCCTTATGAAAGACTTGTGTTGCCAAACTTTGCAATTTCGGATCCAAGGTTGTACGAACAATCAATCCGCCTTCATACAAGGCATCGTTTCCGAAACTGTTACTGATTTCCCGTCGGACTTCTTCACTGAAATATTGAGCATCCTGAACAAATTCGTTATTGCGTTCTACCGTTTCCAACGGAGTAGCCTGAGCGGCTTGAGCCTCTTCTTTGGTAACAAATTCCTCTTCCAACATCCGTTCAATTACCCAGTTACGACGGGCAATCGCCGCATCATATTTGGTTTTTGGGTTGTAATTGTTCGGGCCTTTAGGCAATGCGGCCAAATAGGCAACTTCCTGAAGATTCAGTTCATTCAATGATTTTCCGAAATAATTCAGTGCCGCCGCAGCCACACCGTAAGAACGATTGCCTAAATATATTTCATTCAAATACAATTCCAGAATATGCTGTTTGCTAAACGCCTGCTCTATTCTGGTTGCCAAAATGGCTTCTTTGATTTTACGAGTATAAGAAAGCTCGGAAGAAAGCAGAAAGTTCTTAGCAACCTGCTGTGTAATCGTAGAGGCTCCGGCCGGACGGCGACCGCTTCCCAGATGTTTGATATTTCCCAATATAGCTCGGATAATACCCGTATAATCAATTCCTGAATGGGTATAAAAATTTTTATCTTCCGCAGCAATAAACGCTTTTTTTACCAATTCAGGTATTTTTTCTTCCGGAATAAACAGACGTTTTTCCGCCGCATATTCCATCAAAAGCTGTCCGTCACCCGCAAACAAACGTGTTGTTACCGATGGCTCATATTTAGCCAATTGCCTGTAATCCGGCAATTCGTCGGATATTTTCCATAAACTGCTGATAATGAGTACAAAAACTATAACCGCAAAAAAGAAAAACGTACTGATTAATGAAGATAAAGTTTTAAACATTTATAATTCCACTATTTTTTATTTTAATGCACTATAGACCGCAATTTATAACAAAATAAATTAATATCCTAGCAAAATTTACATTGCTTTGGATAAAAAACACAACTTTTCGCAAATTAATCAGAAAATTGAAGCGTGCTGCATATTATCAAAATATTTTTCAATCGCTTTATTGGTTGAAGCAGCCAGTTTTTTACGATAATCCTGCTGTTTTAAGAGGCGTTCCTCCATACGGTTGGAAAGATAGCCCATCTCAAGTAAAACAGAAGGAACATCAGGGGCTTTTAAGACAGCAAAGCCGGCAAAACGGTGTGTATTATCAACCAGTTTTACAGACTTACGCATTTCCTGAACCATAAAGGTTGCAAATTCGGAAGAACGATTCATCGTTTCCCTTTGAGCCAGATTAATCAAGATGTCGGAAACTTCTTTGGAATGCTCAACCAGATTTAATCCGGCAATCACATCCACTTTATTTTCACGCTCAGCCAAAGCCGCAGCTTCTTTGTCGGAAGCTGTTTCAGACAAAGTATAAACCGACAACCCCTTAGCACTGCGATTAACCGCACTGTCGGCATGAATTGATAAGAACAAATCAGCATTATAACGTCGGGCAATTTTAACTCTGTCCCGCAGAGGAATAAAGATATCCGTGCTTCTGGTCAGATAGACTTTATATTTACCCTCCTTATCCAGAATCTTTTTCAACTCTTTAGCCATAGCCAAAGTAATGTTTTTTTCATACACACCGGAATATCCGATTGCTCCCGGGTCTTTTCCGCCATGCCCCGGATCCAAAACAATCACCTTTTTGGCTGATTTTTTTTCCGCGGCTTTTTTAGAGGCATTACTCTTCTGAGCTACAGAATAAGACGCATTAAAACCGCCTTCGCTTGTAAAAGCATGGTTATTCCCGAGTTTAGACGTAAATTCCCGTTCAGAAGCCAAAGTTACATCTACCACAAACCGCCAACCGAAGCTACTTTGCGGCGGAAGCATAAACGCTTTTTTAATTACGGCAGGTTTTAACAAATCAAATACTATGCGGGTACTGTCCGGACCGATTTCTCCCAAACGGGTTTGTGAAACCAGATTGTTTTTATCGCTGTATTTTTCGATTTTCGGGTTAACTTTCACCCCTTGCGTATCAATAACCAAGCGACGAGGATTGTTTAATATGAAAGCTTTGTATTCAAAATTTCTGTCGGCATCAAAAACTATACGGACACTTCCGACACTTTGCCCTATCCGCATAGAAGAGACCCCTGAAAACGCGGATACCGGAGAAGTAAAAGAAAAAAACGACAGACATAACAAGAGAGCCGGCAAAAACCTTTTAACTTTGCCGAAAAAACAGCCAAACATACGATGTGAGACAGTCTTCATAAACATTTACCCAGTTTGTTGACCCTCTGTATTAAAAAATTATAAAGGATAGTTGGTTACCAATATATTAAAAAACTTAGGCAAAGTAAAAAAATCATATTGTGTTTTAAACAAAACGGTATATTCTAATTTGCAATTATATGTTTTTTATGTATCGGATTTAAGTCTTTACTACAAAATTTCAAATTTAATTTCAAGGCTTAAATTTGGTATCGCCGCTTTTTCATTGCGAAAAGCGTGCTTGCATATAAGAAGATGAAAAGTTTTTGCCGGAAGGGTTTTATTCGTATTTCGAACCATAATCAATCAAACAACAATCAAGGTTCGGGTACAAAAGAGAGGTTTTATATTTTGGATACTTTATGATTTGAAGTATTCGCAAAAAAGTGCCGCTGACGCAAACAGATTTCAGTATATCGTGTCTTACCCGGTGCTTAGGTTATGTATTCTTTCGTATTCCCCTCCTGCATCTGTGGAAAAAAATCCATCCGTTTTGCGGATGATAAATGCGGAGTAACATATTATAATGACTAAAAGAATGCTTATTGACGATACTCAACCAGAAGAAACCAGAGTTGTCGTCATCAACGGAAACAAATTGGAAGATGTTGAGTTTGAATCCAGTTCCAGAAAACAAATCAAAGGAAATATTTATTTAGCCAAAGTTATGAGAATCGAACCGTCTTTGCAGGCCGCTTTTGTGGATTACGGCGGAAACAAACACGGTTTTCTGGCTTTTGGGGAAATTCACCCGGATTATTACAATATTTCCGATGAAGAAATGGCTGCCGTTGACAAAGAAGTCGATGAAATTATTGAGGCAAAGAAACAGGCTCTGAAAGAAAGAGAGCTGGAACGTGAACGTTTACGTGAAGAAAGAGCCGCTCATCAGGCTAAACTGGAAGAAGAAAGACGTATTGCTCAGGCTGAAGCAGAAGCCGCCCAGAAAGTTGCCGAAGAAGCTCATGTTGATGAAGCCCCGGTAACGGAAACTGTTGAAACATCTCCTTCTGTTGAAATTTCTCAAACAGAAGAGCTCGTTTCAGAAGCCGTTGCCGAAGAAGTGAAAACAGAAGAAGCTGAAGTCGCTTCCGAAGAATCTCCTAAAAAGAATCAGAAAAAGCGGATTGCAAAAAAACGGTTCAAAAAGCAAAAATCAGTCGAAAATGAAAAAGAAAATGTCGAAGAATTAAAAGTTATGGCAGAATCGACAGGAACAGAGGACGAAATCGTCAGTGAAGAAGTATCCGCAGTCAATGAACAAGAAGAAGTCTCCGAAGAAGCAATCAACGAACTTCCTGAAAACAAAAAATCCAGCACTTATAACAAACTGGCCGAAGAAGATGTGAGCGACGATGAGGACGATGACGAAGAAACGGAAAATGACTTTGAGCTCCAGAAAAAACTCCTGAAAGTCAGAAAGTTATTCCACCGTAGCAATATTCAAGATGTTATCAAAGAAGGACAAACTTTGCTGATTCAGGTTGTTAAGGAAGAAAGAGGCAATAAAGGTGCCGCTTTGACAACTTATCTATCTTTGGCCGGAAGATACTGTGTTTTGATGCCTAATCGCATTAAGAGCGGCGGTGTTTCCAGAAAAATTACTAATGCTGCCGACAGAAAAAGACTTAAAGCCATTGTTAAGGAACTTCCTTTAACATCTGATATGTCAATGATTGTTCGCACTGCCGGCGAAGAGAAAACCAAAGCCGATATTGTCCGCGACTATAATTATCTGATGAGAAGTTGGAATCAAATTCGTCTCAGTGCACTGAAAACACAAGCTCCCGCTCTCATTCACGAAGAAGGAAATTTGATTAAACGAGCTCTGCGTGATATGTACACCAAAGATATTTCCGAAATTATCGTTGATGGCGAAGAAGCTTATAAAACCGCTCGTGATTTTGTGAAAATTTTATCTCCGCACAGTCTGAAAAAAATTAAATCCGGTAAAAAAGGCGATATGCCGCTATTCCAAAGATTTCAAGTTGAAGGACAGCTGGATAAGCTTCATGACACCAATGTTCAGCTCGAATCCGGAGGATATTTGGTTATCAATCCTACTGAAGCATTGGTTTCAATTGACGTAAACTCCGGACGAGCCACCAAAGAAAAAGATTTGGAAGAAACAGCCCTTAAAACAAATTTGGAAGCGGCTGACGAAATTGCTCGCCAATTACGGATGAGAAATTTGGCCGGTTTGGTTGTGGTTGACTTTATTGATATGGAAGAACAGAAAAATAATCTGGCTGTTGAAAAACGTATGAAAGAAGCCATGAAAAAAGACCGAGCCAGAATCCAGATTGCCAAAATGAGCATATTCGGACTTTTGGAAATTTCTCGTCAGAGAATGCACTCCTCCTTTATGGAAAGCAATTATCAGGTTTGCCCTCATTGTCAGGGAAAAGGTATGGTACGAACAATTGAATCCGGAGCTGTTTTGGTTTTGCGTTCCATTGAAGAAGAAGGAATTAAAAATCGTTCTTCCAAAATCAATGCATTTGTTCCATCTGATATTGCCATTTATCTTTTGAACCAAAAACGTCAAACTCTGTGCGATTTAGAACAGAAGTATAAAATGAACATTATTATCAGTGCCGATGAAAGCCTCAAAAATGTTTCGGAATTTCGAATTGAAAGAACCAAAACCGTAAAGGCTCAAAACGAAAACAAACCGGTTGACGAGAAAGAAATCGTTAAGGAAAAAAGAGAGAAAAAACAACCAACATCGGCAAAGTCCAACGAAAGTAAGAAGGAATCTCCTGCCGTTCAGGAAGAATCTTCTGAGGTTTCCGAAGTTCAGGAAAATGCGGAAAACAATGTTGAAAACGGAAAAAACAACCGTCGCCGCAGAGATCGCCGCAACCGTTTTGACCGCAATAACAGAAGAAACCGTCGCAACCGTTATAATAATGGCGAAGAGGTTTCCGAAAATAACGGAAATGCTTCTGAAGGAAAAGAAAAACAAGAAGCCGTTATCTTGTATAACAGCCATGAAGATATTACATCCAAAGAAAATTCTTCCGAAAATACAGAAGACTCTCCTAAAAAGAGGAAATCAACTTGGTGGAAAAAACTGATAAACGGTTAAAATCTTATTCTTCATTATTAAAAAGGCTAATATGCAGTTTAACTCTGCTATTAGCCTTTTTGGCTTGTTACGACGCTCGTGCCGCCATTAATCTGATTAGCGATGAAGAAACAGAACAGTATCTTGCCGGCGTTCTCCGCCCTATTTTCAAAGAGGCAGGTATTCCGTTCAAAAGGAACAATATTCACATAGTCGACGACAACAGTCTTAACGCTTTTGTCGGGGACGGGAACAATATGTTTATCAATACCGGCACATTGATAAAAGCGGAGAGCTCCAATGAGATTAACGGCGTATTGGCTCATGAAACGGGGCATATTCAGGGCGGACATATTCTCAGACAGAAAATAAAAAATCAGGAAATGCAACAAGTCAGTCTGGGTTCACTGATTTTGGCCGGAGCCGTCGGAGCTGCCACGGGTCGTCCGGACGTCGGTGTGGCGATTGCTCTCGGCTCACAAAGTTCCGCTCTCAACAATTATCTCTCTTACCGGATTGAAGAAGAACGCAGTGCCGATGAAGCCGCGGTTAACCTGCTTGAGAAAACACAGCAATCTCCGCAGGGAATGCTTACTTTTATGAAAAGGATTCAACGCCAAAACCGTTTAAGCGGCGTGGATGAAACAGCCTATATCCGCACTCACCCGATAACAGGGGAACGTGTTGCATTTATGCAACAGGCGGTAAAAAAATCTCCCTACCCGATTAAAGATAAAGATGAAGAACAATTTCGGAGGGTACAAGCCAAATTATCCGCCTTTTTGTTTGAGCCGGCACAAACCCTGCAAAAATATCCGGCAAGCAATAAATCCGTTCCGGCACGTTATGCCCGAGCAATTGCTTACTTCAAACAACTTAAGACAGCTCAAGCTCTTAACGAAATAAACAGTTTGATTTCCGAAGAACCGAATAATCCGCACTTCAGAGAGCTGAAGGGACAAATATATCTTGAAACGGGAAAAATTAAGGAAGCGAAAGCCGAATTTCAAAAATCTCTTGCCTTAAAGCCTGATGCCTCTTTGTTTCAAATTAATTTGGCTCAGGCGGTATTAGAATCCTCTCCAACTCAAGCCGAACTAAGAAATAATGTCGATATTCTGAACAAAGCTCTCGTACAAAGCTCCAATCCTTTTATCTGGCTACTTTTGTCTCGAACTTACGGAGAGCTTAACAACCATGCCGCTTCCAATTATGCCGCAGCAGAACACAGTCTGAGTATCGGAGCGGTTGATATTGCCGAAAAGCAGGCAAAACAAGCTCAAACATCTTCCCCTAACGAAAAACTGTCTTTAAAAATCAATGAATTGCTTGAACGAATTAAAGAAATAAAAAATAATCGTTAGTTTTTTCTATTTTTTGTCAAAACCTATTGCACCATTATAAACAATATGATATAAATAATATTCTAATAAAGCATTATTATAGGAATTATCATTGACCATACGAAAATAAATTCGTTATCTGATAAATTTTATATATAATGCATTTTCTCTGATTATTCACCAATATGAATTATATATGAAACAAAAAATCATTAGTTTCCAACCAACGCTGTTTGAGTGTTTCGACATTTACAGCGGCACTGTTACCCTTTGTGGTTCCAAAGGCTTTTCAGTTCATTTGGATTGTGGAGCTTACGGGTACGTTAGAGCAGAAAACGTCGATGTAGGCATGTACGCTAACAATGACCATTTAAAATTTATGGTCATCGGTTTCCAGTACGGCGGTCTTCTGGATTTGATTCCTACAGATGTCAGCATTCCACCTTCATCGGCGATTGTCAGAACCGTTACCTCAAAAGGGCTTCTTCTGGAACTTCTGGATCGGCAGAATATGCCTCTGGTAACTTTCTGTCCCCCAAAAGGTTTGGATGAAAGATGTGCTGCTCTGAAACCCGGGCAAAAAGTTCAGTGTGCTGTTTGGGAAACAAGCAACGGACGTTTTGTCAGCCACATTACCAGTGTCAACCGTGAGAACGGAAATGTCCGAGATTTTTATCCGGAAATCGTTGATATTGCGGTTGCCAAAGGCTCTCTTCTTAAGAGAAACGGGATTGAGCTCGGAAAAACCTACGCTGTACAAAAACAGCCGACTAAAGCACTCCTCAACGGTGAATACCTGTCGTTGGAAATCCCTAAAGAGATCAAACCCGGCGAGTTTGCAACCCTGGAAGCGATTATCACGTATATTCCTTCTTCCAAGTACAAGCATATCTCCGCCAAAGTGGTTTCTGTTTTGAAACAAAATCAAGTAACAATTTAATGCGTATGGCAGAAAAAAAAGAAAGAAAGGCTTCGGACTTAATCTACAATCGTGATGTAAAACTCGGACGCCTCTATCGTGCCACAATTCTTCCGACCGAAGAGGAAGATTATCCCTATCGAGTTGTTCTCGTTAGCGGAGATCGTGCCACTATCGTCTCAGACAGAACCAAGCTCAAAGCCTTTGATAAGGTTTATGCTATGGTAACTTACATCGACACGTCAAGACAACTTATTGAGGTTGAGATTTACGATTAATCTTAATCTCTCGCAAACAAAAAGACCTGTTTCTGCCGAAACGGGTCTTTTTTGTTACAAAAATATAAAAAAAATATTTTTCCACACTTTTTTGTTGCAAAAAAAAAAAAAGACTTAGTATGGATAGTATATAGGCTTTAGTTCTTAATTACTATGAGGTGATACTATGATTAATACTAAGTTCTTTTTACTGGCTTCTGCCTGTGTTTTTCTTAATGGCAATGCTCAGGCTTCCGAAGTACAATCTTTAACTTTTGATTATTCAGGTTCATCTCTGGTAAACACCACACACACCACACACACACCGATCGAGCTGAAGCCTATATCCCTTTTCAATTCGGATAAAGGCATCAAGCTGGCTTCTGTTTGTTCCATTACCGGAGGATGTAACGGAATGACGTTTGGTGCATCCAACAACAAAATGGATTTTGACAATGCTTATCTCTGCAATGAAGACGGATATTCCTTAACTTCTTGTCCGAACGGATATATTAAAGGTGCCGCCTGTCCTTTGGATAACAAATATTTCAAAGAATGTGTATCTCCCGAAACTTGGTGCAAGAACAACGGATACGACATAACCGAGTGTTCTC
>CAZFRT010000001.1:1716-13344 GCA_964521455.1 uncultured Azospirillum sp. | reverse complement strand
CTCCCGCAATATCCGGAAACTCCTTGTCAATACAGTCCTGATTATTATAAATCTTGTCGTGGAGATAATATCAGTTCCTGTAAAGAAGAAGGATACACGTTGGTTTGCGATACGGGAAAAGTACGAGATTCTTCTCAAGTCTGCACTTATGATGAAGACTATGCAAAATGTATATGCGATCCTTGCGTCGGTTTCAACTACACGATAGCTCAGGCCAGCGAACAAGGATATGAACCGGGAGAAATCTGCAACTCCTGCGGAACTATCAAATACAAACGGGTTGAAAACGACTGCTCCGGCTATAAAACCTGCAACTGCGGCGGTGAAATCGGGGCAGATGTCTGCTATTCCGGTACCGTGCAGAAATTTGATACCTGTAAAGAATGTTGTGATACTTCAATCTATAAATATGATGCTTCTAATTGTAAAGACGGATACATGCCGTCTGGTAACTCCTGCGGAAATAAGTTTGCAGAGTGCAAAGAAGTATGTACCAGCGGTTATAAATATGGAGAATTTAATAAAGATACCAGCAAATGTCAAACAGCTATAAATACTCTGACGGCAACCGGACTTCTTGACTTGAAAGAAGATTTATATTGCGGACCGGGACAAAACTTTTATGTTACCATGTGTCATACAACCCCTCAAAAATATATAATAAAAGGGAACGGACATACGATAACTTTCGATAAAGATCAATATTCTACTGATATTGGCTATCTTGTATGTGGAGGAACAGGGTATGAAACAGATAACAGCGATTATATTTTTGAAATTGAAAACCTCAAGATAATTCATGACACATCAAATTGGAAACACTGTTATGATTACTCTGGCGGTGCAGTTATAAAAGCTCATTACTCCAAACTCACAAATGTTGAAATTACATCTCACATTCCGGCTTTAGGTGTTACAAACGAAACACTGGAATTACATGGCATTAATCGGATAAAGATGCTGGATATCGGCGGAGAATATACTAAAAAATCTAATGTCGGGGCTGATTTTACTTTATACGGACAATTGGATTTGATACTGCCATATTCAAATACAGACTATGGAACCAAATATTATGGACAAATGAAGGTTCAGCCTGGCGGTATTTTGAATATTAAAGGTGGCGGAGGACACCTTTGGGTCAAGCAAGGCGGAAAAGTTAATGCTTGTTTATATTCTCAATCAGCCAGATTGTCATTAGGTGGTGGAAGTGACAATGCCAAAGAAGATGTAAAAATGACTACCTACTTCTTTGACTACGAACAAGTACATTCTGTTACAGTTGTTCCCGACTTATGCAGCCATGATGTATTTTCCGGTAATTTCTGGAAATAAAAAACATCTGCAAAAAAATCCCTCTCAGTTGAGAGGGATTTTTTTATAATTTTAATGTTTTTTTCACCTTAGCGGCGATTTCTTCATAAGCCTTTGTATGTATGCTTTCCGGTTTGGAGAAGACTATCGGTGTTCCGCTGTCGGAATTTTCTCTGATTTCCAAGTGCAGAGGAATTTCTCCCAAGAAAGTTTCGCCCATTTCCTCCGCGGTTTTTCTGGCTCCGGCATGACCGAAAATATCCGCCCGATGTCCGCATTTTTCACAGAGATAATAACTCATATTTTCCACAATTCCCAAAATCGGAACATTCACTTTTTTGAACATATTCACGCCTTTAACCGCATCTATCAGGGCAATATCCTGCGGGGTGGAAACGATAACAACCCCGTCTAAATCTATTTTCTGCGACAAGGTGATTTGAATATCTCCCGTTCCCGGAGGCATATCAATTACCATCACATCCACATCGCCCCAATTAACTTCGGTCAAAAGCTGTTCAATCGCTCCGCAGGCTTTTGCTCCTCGCCAGATTAACGGAGTGTTTCTATCAATCAGCGTGCCGATGGACATAGATTTAATTCCCATATATTGGAACGGTTCAAAAGTCTTGCCGTCAAAAGACATCGGGGCAACACCTTCATAACCGAGCATGGTCGGAACAGACGGACCATAAATGTCTGCATCAAACAAGGCAACTTTCAAATTCAGGTTAGCCAGAGCCAAGGCTAAATTAACAGAAGTTGTCGACTTGCCTACACCGCCTTTTCCGGAAGCAACACCGATAATTTTCTTAACTCCCCTAATCTGCCATTTATCACTCTCAGGTTTTAAACCGGCAACCGTCTTAGAGGCTGTATAGACAATCGTTACCTTCTTTACGCCGGACAAACTCTCGATTTTTTCTTTCAGTTCCGAGGTTCTTCTTTCATCATCGGCGGTGTTCAGCAGTGTTACGATTACCTTACCGTCAAAAACTTTTACGCTCTCGATTTCATTGTCATTAAAATATGTTCCGACAATCCCTCTTATCTGATTTTCCATAACGGACCTTTCCTGTTCCCCTGTTGATATAGTTTTATCTCTAATTGTTTTTATGTATTAATTACATTATATATATCTGAGGTGCAATAAAATAAATACAGAGGTGCAAAATATGGCAAAAAATCAAGGACCATGGGGAAACAATGAAAATAATCCATGGGATAACGAACCATCTTCCAACAGACCAAAGGTTGTCAATTTTACCAAGATACCTCGTCTGAAAAACAATGACGGCTTTGAGTTCAAACCGCAACTGATTGTTCTGGCGTTTTTGCTCTTGTGGCTCGCCTCTGGTTTTTATCAAGTGCAAACTAACGAACAAGCCGTTATCTTGCGTTTCGGAAAATATGCTTACACAACCGACGCCGGTTTGCACTATCATCTTCCTTATCCGATTGAAAGTGTTGAAAAAGTCAGTATGACTCAGGAACGAAGTATCAATATCGGAGAGACCGCTACTTATGATACTGACGTTAAATCCTTTACCGAAAGCCATATGTTGACCGGAGACGAAAATATCGTTGACATCAACCTGACAATCGTTTGGAGAATCAAAAACGCCAAGGATTATCTCTTTAATATGCGGAGTCCTGATCAGACCGTTCGCGTTGCCGCACAGTCAGTTTTAAGAGAAATCGTCGGACAATCCGAAATGCAACCGATTATTACCGGAGACCGTGGTAAAGTTGAAGACGAAACCAAAGAAGAACTCCAAAAAGTTCTCGACGAGTTCGGTTCCGGTATTGAAATCATTCGTGTCAAACTTCAAAAGGCTGACCCGCCAAAGCAGGTTATTGATGCATTTAACGAAGTTCAACGTGCAAAAGCCGATATGGAACGTTTCAAAAACGAAGCCGAAGCTTATCGAAATGAAGTTCTGCCGAAAGCTCGAGGCGAAGCAGCCAAACGCCTTCAAGCAGCTCAGGCTTACAAAGAAGCCGTTGTCAATAAGGCTCAAGGTGATGCCGCCCGCTTTATTTCCGTACACAATGCTTACAAAGAAGGAAAAGATGTAACGATTAAACGCTTGTATTTGGAAACCATGGAAGATGTTCTTTCCAAGTCTAACAAGGTAATTGTCGACCCGTCATCAAAAGGCGGCAATGTCCTCCCTTTCCTTCCTTTAGATAAAATGAACAAATAGCAGGAGTTCAGCCAATGACCGATAAAGTAAAAATTTATATCGCAGCTTTTGCCGCCGCCGTTATTTTTGTTGCGGCCAATGCCTTTTACATTGTCAATCAGGCGGAACAAGCCATTGTCCTGCAATTCGGTGAACCGGTCAGATTGGTTCAGGAGCCGGGACTTAAAGTGAAAATTCCGTTTATTCAAAATGTTGTTTTCTACGATACTCGTCTGCTCAACCTTGATCCTCCTGCTCAGGAAGTCGTTCTTAATGATAAAAAACGTTTAGATGTTGACAGTTTTACCCGTTATAAAATTGTTGATCCGCTCAAGTTTTATCAGACAGTACGCACCGAATATCAAGCTCAGAGCAAATTGCAGGAAATCGTTAACTCCTCTCTGCGTAAGGTTCTCGGTCGTATTACTCTGACGGAACTCCTCTCTCAGAAAAGAACACAGATTATGGCTGACATCAGCACCGCTGTTAAAAAAGACGCTCAACAAATCGGTGTCAGCGTTGCCGATGTTCGTATCCGCAGAGCCGATTTGCCGATTCAGGTGTTGCAGGCCATTAACGACCGGATGAAAACCGAACGTGAAAAAGATGCCAAAGAGTTTCGTGCCCAAGGCCAGCAACAAGCTTTGCAAATTAAAGCCACAGCAGACAAAGAATCAACCATCATTGTTGCCGAAGCTGAAAAAACATCTCAAATCATCAAGGGTGAAGGTGATAAAGAATCTATTAAAATCTGGACATCTGCCGCCAATTTAGACCCTAAGTTTTATGCTTTTTATCGCTCTTTGGAAGCTTATAAAAACTCTTTGAGCGACACGAATGCTTCTATGGTTTTAGCTCCGGATTCAGAGTTTTTTGAGTTTTTCGGAAAATCTTTACAAACGGGAAAATAACTTAAGATGAAACGTGTTTTTTTTCTCTCTTTGTTTTTGTGTGTTGCGATTTTATTCCGAAGTATTCCTGCTGCGGCACAAGTTCCTTTTCCGTCTTTTGCGGATTTGGCAGAAAGACTTGTTCCCAGTGTGGTCAACATCTCAACCGTTCACGGACCTGAAGAAGAGGAAGAAAACAATCCTGTCTTTGAGAGCAGCACACCGGGGATTGATCGTTTCTTCAACCAAAAGGGAAACAATCAAGTATCTCTCGGTTCGGGATTTATCCTGAGTGAAGACGGGTATATTATTACCAACAACCATGTTATTGACCAGGCGGAAGAGATTTCGGTTATTCTTTCCGATAACACCAATGTTGAGGCAACTTTGGTCGGACGGGACTTGAAAACAGACCTTGCCCTCATCAAAATAAACACGAATAAAAAACTTGCTCCGGTCGTGTTCGGAGATTCCGATAAAATCCGCGTTGGTGATTGGATTTTGGCCATCGGCAATCCGTTTGGGTTGGGAGGAAGCGTTACCGCCGGAATTGTTTCGGCAAAATCCAGAGATATTGAAGCCGGTCCTTATGACAACTTTATTCAAACAGATGCCTCCATCAATCAGGGCAGTTCCGGCGGACCGATGTTTAATATGAACGGAGAAGTCATCGGCATTAACAGTGCTATTTTTTCAACAACAGGAGCCAGTATGGGAATCGGTTTTGCCATTCCTGTTAATCTGGCAAAATGGGTGATTGCTCAGCTGAAAAATACCGGAGAAGTCAAACGTGGTTGGTTGGGAATCAAAATTCAGCCTAATTCACCGGAAATTGCTTCCAGCTTAGGACTTTCTTCCGAAAAAGGCGTTTTGGTTTCCAGTTTAAACGAAAACTCTCCCGCTCAAAAAGCCGGAATTAAAGCCGGTGATATTATTTTGGATTTTGACGGTCATATCATCGACAATACAAAAAATCTTTCTCGTCTGGCCGCTGAAACCCCTATCGGCAAAGAAGTATCTCTCACGCTATGGCGGGATAAAAAAGAACTCAAACTTCCGGTTTTGATTGAACAAATGCCGAATGAAGATATTGATACCTCTTCCAAAGCCCAGCAACAACCTATTATCGAAGGAAACGGTGTTATTGATGCTCTGGGTATTAATATCTCTGAAATGGCACCGGAAATCATTGACAAATATTCTTTGAATCCTGAAATCAAAGGTCTTGTTATCACCGGAGTTCATACCGGTTCCGACGCTGAGCAAAAAGGTCTGAAAACTGGTAATGTTATTGTTAAAATTGATAAAAAAGACGTTTTCAGCATTGATGATGTCCGACAATTTGTTAATGAAGCTCAACGAGAAAATAATCGAGCTTTGCTTTTGTTAATTCAAGATAATGAAACGGTGCATTTTGCCGCCATTAAACCGTCCGGAGGGGAAAAATGAGCCGGTTTGACTTCTATCATCTGCAAATTCAGACTTTAGAGGATGTTCTGCCAAAACTGGTTGAGAAAGCTTACGGAACAAATAAGCCTATCAAAATCAAAATCGGAAACGAAGAACGCGTGGAGTTTGTAAATTCTCTGCTCTGGACTTATAACGACACGTCTTTTATTCCGCACGGAACGAAAAAAGACGGATTTGCCGATGCTCAGCCGATTTGGCTTTCCGCCGAGGATGATAACCCGAATAATGCGGTGATGCTCTTTTTGGTTGATGGAGCTCAAATCTCTTTGGAAGAAGCTCAAAAATATGAGCGTGTTCTCAATATTTTTGACGGGAACTCTCAAACTGCTCTGGAGCAAGCCCGCTCCTTCTGGAAAGAATTAAAAAATGCCGGTCAGGAGCTTTTTTATTGGCAACAAGATAATCAAAACAAGTGGAATCAAAAAGCATAATGGTTAATCTCGAAAACCTGATTAAAGAATACCATTTGGAGGAAGTCAGCGGTTCATATTTCATTATTGATATGATGTATGCTCGTCCGAATAACATTGTCAGCACGCCTGTTTATAAGGAAATCGGATTCGGCGATAAGGCTTTTCTTAACACTCGTGCGTATGAAGCCCTAAAAAAACTTGAACCGGAACTGAAAAAGCTCAATATGAAACTTCGTATTTGTGATGCGTTCCGCCCTTTGGAAGCACATAGGGAATTTTTACGTCTGGCTCCGGTTAAAGGTTTGTTTAAAGCTGTTCCGGAAGAATCTCTGCACTGCCATGGGTTAGCTGTGGATTGTTGTTTGACGGATGAAAACGGGAACAACCTCTCCTACCCGACAGAAATTGACGCTTACACTCTTGAATTTGCAAAGGAACTGAAAAATAAACGCTATGAAAATTATTTTCAGCATTTGTTATGTGCCGGATACGATTTTGAAAATTGTTCAGAAAAGCAAAAACAGAATCGTACTTTTCTGAAGCAATTGATGGAAAGTGTCGGATTTTCACCTATTCCCAATGAGTGGTGGCACTTTAATTTTATTTAGAATCTTCAAAAGAATACTTGTAACAGATTTGTGAAAAAACCTTTAAATTCACGATCGTATGCACTTTTTTGTTGCAAAAAAAAAAAATGACTTAGTATAGATAGTATAGGCTTTAGTTCTTATAACTGTGTGAGGTGTACTATGATTAATGCTAAGTATTTGTTATATATTTCAACCTGCCTGCCGCTTTCAAGCAGTGTTCAGGCTTCCGATATCAACCTAACTTACGATTCGTCGGGTACACTTCCAGACAGTTTCTTATTACACACACAAACGCACACACCAAGTGAGCTAAAGCCTATATCCTCTTTAGAAAACGCTGTCAAGCTCGCTGCCGTTTGTTCTGTCGGTGGCGGTGGTTGTAACGGACTTTCTTTCGATTCGTCCGACAACTCTATGAATTTGAATAAAAGTTCTCAATGTGAAGACGATGGATATGTTCGTTCCTGTCCTGCAGGAAAAGTTAAGGATGAAAACAGCCTTTGTCCTCATGATAAATCTTATTTCAAATGCCGCGATGCTGTAAACTCCTGTGATGACGGATATTCCCTGACTGCTTGTGACACAAGCACTCAAATTCAGACAGCTTCTTATAAAAATGAAGCCGGAAATACTTGTTATCGATGTGCTTCAAAAAGTTGTGAAGACATGGGGTACTCATCTTCATTGAATAACTGTCAGCATGGTACACGATTTGATAAAAACGGAAGAACTTGTTATAAAGATGTTGAATGGAAAGACTGCGAATATGGTGCATACAAATCTTCCATTCCTACTAATATGATATGTGATAAAGTAGACTATTGTGGGCAGACTTGCTATGAGAACTGTAAACAACCGACTTGTGAGGAAAGTGGTTATTTATCCTCTTGTCCAAACAACCATGACTGCGATCCGGTAACAACCAATACTTACGGACGCACCTGTTACAAAGACAAGGGACAACCGACTTGTGAAGACGGAAACTATAAATCCGGTATTCCGACCAACTATGTTTGTACTCCGGTTACTTATTCGGGACGGACTTGTTATAAAGACTGTTATCAGCCGACTTGTGAGAACGGTGGTTATAAATCTTCTGTTCCGACTAACAATAAATGTACTCCGGTTACATATTATGGCAGAAATTGTCAAAAAGACTGCTATCAGCCAACCTGCGAAGATGGAAACTATAAATCTTCCATTCCGACCAACAACAAATGTACTTCTGTTTCCTATTTCGGAAGAACATGTCAAAAAGACTGTTATCAACCTTCTTGTTCCGACGGCGGTTATCTTGACACATGTCCGTCAGGACATGAGTGTTCCGACACAACTTATTATGGCAGAACCTGCCGTATTGACAAGGGAGATTCTTGTTCGGGCTATACAATCACTGCAAATGATTGTTCCGCTCCGATGATTCCGGGTGGTGGATCCTGCGGCGGTAAATATAAAGCTTGCGTATGTCCGTCCAATTACACAATTTCCAGTTGTCCATCGCCTAAAGTACCTGATGGTTATGTATGCAATGACAAATACAAAGCTTGTGTTTGCCCTTCTTCTTACAACAAAACTTGTACCGGTCCTAATGAAAAGCCTTCAGGTATTGCTTGTGACGGTAAATACCAAGCTTGTATCGATGCTTGTGCCGATTATACAGTTACAAGTTGTGAAGGAGTGAAAGTTCCGGGCGGCGATTCTTGCGGCGGTAAGTATAAAACTTGTGTATGTCCGGCGATATACAATAAGACCTGTACCGGTGTCAACGAAGCTCCTGGAGATTATTCATGCGACGGATTATATTCAAGTTGCAGAACCATTAGCAGCGGTGGCAATACTGGAGGAAATACCGGTGGCGGCGGCGGTGGCGGCAGCTATGGAGGTAGCGATCACAGTGATGCCAGCTGGTGTCCATCTGGAGGATGTTAAGGGACAATTACTAATCAGGGCATATTTTATATGCCCTGATTTTGAGAGTTTAAAATATGTTTAAGTCAGAAGATATTACTATTGATAAAATCAGGCAATTTTTATATTTACATGATATTTTAAATCCCGCTCTTTTTGATGAAAACGATAATTTAAGACAAGAGGCTGGAGAAACATTATCATCCATTTGCGAGTTTTTAACGAACTATATTTTCCGGACATTTCAGAATATATCTGTTGAAGATTATCTGATTTTCGGTTCACATTGCTATTATAATTATAATGATACCTCGTCTCTTGATCTAACGGTTCTTATATCCCCGAATGAAAAAATTATTTCAAAAGAAGATTTCAATCGACAATTTCAAAACATCAATTTCGGTTTGATATTCAGGGGATATGATTTTTATATCAACGGTATCAAAGTAAATTACGCTTGGCAAACCTATATGCCTGAAAATGCCGGAATATATTCACTTTCAAAGAAACAATGGCTTAAAAAGTCTCCTTTATTACCTTACACTTTTACAGCGGAAGAATTTAAAGAACGAATTGTGGGTTATGACCGGAAAATTGAAGATTTTTTATCTTCATTAAAAAGAGATGACAACAACATTCTGACAATGGAAAGTGCCGATAAGCTCGTAGAATTTTCAAAGACCTTAAATGAAGAGGCTTCAATATCTTCGCCTCACAAAATCAGAGATATTGAAATCAATTACAATATATACCGTTATGCTCAACAGCTTAATCTTCCACAGAAATTAATCAGCATGGCAACGGAAGCTTATGGACTTAACTTAAGTAAATAGCAGGACGGACATGGCAAAAAGTATTCTTCATACTGCAAAACGAATACTCAGTGTGCAAAAATATTTGCATCCGATGTTGTTTGACATCAACGGTATAATGTATGAAGACATTCGGCAAAAAATATTAAAAATTGCTGATTTCTTTATCCAAAAAAACATTGCCTTCATTGACGGTTTGGAAGTTACGGACATTTTACTTGCCGGTTCTACTGCCCGATACATTTATCATAAAAATTCCGACATTGACGTTAAAATTCTCATTAAAAATTCCTCTAATCCTATTCTGAAAAAATCAGTCTCGGCTCTTAATGATTTTATCGGATTGGCCGCCTGCTCTTTTATGGGGGTAAGAATATTGCCTCTGCGTTTGAACAATATACGGATTGACTTGAAATTTGATGCTGAATTTGATGACTTTATAGGTCATTATTCTATTTTAAACAACAAATGGATTGTGGCTCCCAAACCGAAATTCACCACTCAAATTACACTAAACGACCTTATGAAAAATTATTTTAATACCTTGGCCGATAAATACAAATTTATGCAATCTATAAAAATAAAAAACAATAAAGTGTCTTTACATTTTTTGGATAAATTTGAACAATTTTATATGGATAAAGTTATTGAAAACAACAATACACCTTTAAAATATTTAACTTATAAATTGCTCTCTGCTCAGGGAGAAATCAGAAACACACAAATTGAGTATTTAGAACTGCTAAAAGATACTCTCTCGCTTGGAGATAATCCTACCAATGGTGCCAAACCTTTAATGATGACCGTCCGGAGAATACTTAGACAGAAAAAAACTATAAACCCGGCTGTTTTTGATGAACATAATATTATGAAAGAACCAATCAGAAAACACATTTTGAAAATCATAAATTTCATTATAAAAAAAGAACTTTTTCCGATTAACTGTGTCGAAATTGATGATATTCTTCTGATTGGCTCCAGTACAAGCAATATGTATTACGAAAAATCTGATTTTGATATAATTGTTACATGTAAAATCAAAGATAATCATATTTTAACAGATGATAAATATACTTACTTTTTTATAAGCAAATTATTGAAAAACTCTATATATTATGCCGACGGATTATATAAAATCGGCAGTATTGCCATTGATTTAATATTTAAACAATGCTACGGAAAAGACCCAAAAAGTTATTCAGTATTGCACAATCATTGGATTGAACAACCTTGTATTTATCAATATGAAAAATATGTTTCCGCAGAAAAACTTTTGAAAACATATTATAAAAAAATGGAAGAAATTTATCGTATTCTCGCAAAAATTCAGATTATCAAACATGACAGAGAAACCGCCAAAAAGATATTAGATTTATATAATTCCGTTATTATAACTGATATTAATATTGATGAAAACAAGCCAAAGCAAATGCTACAATATTTGGCTTATAAACTTATCTCCTCCAAAAGAATTCCGGGCTTCATAAAGTCTTTATCGTCTCAAGCTTTGAATAGTTCCCTTTCTCTGGAGAAAGACAATGTATAATGCTGATACCCAAAAAAAACTTCTTGAATTGATGACTGTTCACGAAACTCTTTGTCCGGAACTTTTCAACGAGGGACAGCTTCGACAGGAGGTACAATCACAGTTACTTGATTTTGCAATATTACTTTCTGCCGTTATCGGAGAATCTTTCGAAGGTGTCAAAATCAAGGACATTGTTCTTTGCGGAAGTTCTGCTAACTACACATATCATGACCGTTCAGGAATTGATATCGGAATTATTTGGCAAAGTAAACATTTGACGGCTGAAGAACTTGATAAAAAGTTCTCCTGTTTAAATTTTTCAACAATAGATCCACCTTTCAATCTCTATATCGGAAAACATCTCATTTTTATTAAGAACATGGCTCTTATGCCCGCAGGAAGCGGAATATATTCCCTGATGCAAAATAAATGGCTTTCATATCCCGTACAAAAAAAATATGAATTTAATGATTATAAGTTCTATTTAAAATATCAAGAGTTGAATGAAACCATTAAC
>CAZFRT010000001.1:0-1706 GCA_964521455.1 uncultured Azospirillum sp. | reverse complement strand
GACTTCATGTCTTATTTGCCAAAAAATACAGATCTGTCTTTACCTCCTAAAAATTGTATTAAAGCTCGAAATTTTTATTATGCTCTAGCCAGAAAAGCTTTTTTAGACACTAAAGAGAAAGATGAATATTCTCTTGATTTTATAGCTTATAAATGTTGGAAATTCATGAGAGGGCATCACCTGATGATAAAATACCTCGGTGACAGTTATAACATCTATTTTAACGAAAACGGAGGCTGATATGGAAGGCGAAAAATACATTGACTATTTGATGTCTCCACCGCAAAAACTTTCTAAAGAAATTTTTGATAATAATGACATTATGTATGAAGAACTGAGACAAAAACTCCTCAAATTTTGCCATATATATGAAGAATATTTATCAGATACTTTTCCCGGATTGGAAGTCGAAGATATTCTGCTGGTTGGTTCAAACACAACCTTTTTTCATAATGAAAAATCTGATTTAGACATTGTCATTATTATCAAAAACAGTAACTGTTCTTTTTTGAGCAACGATCCTGAAAAACTATCCCATTGCATGGTGCAATTTTCGAAGAACATATTCCTCAAATATATTCCGCCGCGTATCGGAAATAAATTCATTGACATAAAACTAGAAACTCGCTCTTTGCATTATCTGGGGTCTTATTCAATAAAAAATAATTTATGGCTCCGACATCCCAAAAATAATTTTTACCGTACCTTTAGTAAAGATGATATTATTAACTTTGCTTATGAAGAGACAAACAACTTTTATAAGTTTATTGCTCAAATGAAAGATGCTAAAGCAATGCTTCGAGTTGAAAACGCAAAAAAAATTATCGATTACTATCATCATATTTTCTTCTTTTGGAATGAGGCTCCTTTTTATGTTTACCAAGTTTGGAAATTTTTGAAATTTACAGGAAAATTGTCATCGTTTAAAAATGAATTATTTAATATAGTAGCTCAACTTTTTTCTTTAAATCAATCTGATACGGATGAAAAACATGGATGATTATCAACTCAAAAATATGCTCTCCCTCATTACCAAGCGGCAAAATATTCTTTGTCCCGACTTGTTTGACGAAAAACAAAATCTATATCCCGAAGCATTTAACGTACTTAACAACATCGCCGAATTTATTACTCAGGAGATACAGAAAATATTTATCGGTATTCGGTTGAAAGATGTTCTGTTATGTGGCGGAATTGCCAGTTATATTTATAATCAAGATACTGAAATTGATTTGGTGTTACTTTGGGAAATTGATAATGATATTTTATCTCCAGAGGCCTTGGAAGAACAGTTAAAAATGATTAATAATTCATGGAATAACCGAGGGTATTTATTTGATATTTCAGGAAGAAATATTTGTTATGTAAACTATGCCACAATGCCGGGAGGTTCAGGAATTTATTCCGTTCATAACAAAACATGGCTAAAAAAACCTGTTTTGAGGGATTTTAGTTTTACACCTTCAGAATTACGGCAAAATTTTATCGGATATGTTAATTATGTGAACCGATTTATGCAAAATCTTCCCAAAAACAGGATGATGTATCTCTCTGTTGAAGATGCTGAAAAGGCCGAACATCTTTACTATTCTCTTAAAAACTATTTTAACTGTACTTTCACATGGTTTACCACACCTTAATTTATCACGACAAAACCCTTGACACACAACAGTTTTAGCTTATATATAGATTCACATAACATCACA